>NZ_VILC01000054.1:0-28865 GCF_009712065.1 Aphanizomenon sp. UHCC 0183
GGTTTATTTACGCCGTTTTGTACTAGTGGTCTGTCAAGCTTAAAATTGTGAGTAGCATTATTCTGTATTGACTGTTCCACAATAATTGCGGAAATCGGTAACGCACAAAATCAAAATTGACAGACCACTAGGGTGTTGATTCTGTACCTTTTGAGGAGGTAAAAATTCATCCACAATCTCTGGCATCTATTTCAGGCAAAACCCTATACTACATGGACTTTTTGAGTATATGTTTGAAGCACCAGAAGAAGATGACTTGGAAGAAACAACACAACCAACCTTTCAGGCTCACAAATAGGCATCATCAACGTTGGCAACGAATTGAAGGACAACGCCAGTCAACGAGTCGGTGATTTAACTCAAACAAACGGTGCAAACGTAGCAGAACTATTACAAATTTGTTCATGAATCAATTCCTGTGCTGATTGTTGAACAATTCCAATAGATCAAAAATATCTGGAGTTAAACATATAAATACAAATGTAGCGCCAGGTATTTTTTGCTGAATATTGGGTATAAACCAGAAAAATATAGTCTTTCCAACTTACCCCATATACAGTTATTACCTGGACGCTGCTTGTTAGACGTTCTTTTTCTGGGTCTCACGCCAAACTTCGGTCATCCTTCCCCAGTTAGTGCTAAATTCATCCAAACCCAGGAAAGTTCCCGGTTTTTCTTCATCCCAAGAAGCGGAAAGAACACCATAGGTAATTCCTAACACCCCTAAACCAAATAATCCCATATTTACCAACAAAACGGCGATAGGAGGAAGTTGGATATCAGCCAAGGTAACTAGCAAATAGCTAACTATCAAACTAGAAATCCCTAAAGCTGTGGGGACACCGCAAAAACCAGCTACTCTGCGAATCATCCGCTGGCTAACTACTTCAGGAATCGCCATTTCTTGTTTAGAATAACGGCGTTGCTGTTGCGGTTTTTCCTGAGTCTCTTCGGTCTTGAGGACGGGCGGAGTTTTAGTCTTAGCAGGTTTTGGACGCTTTTTGTTTGGCTCGAAAGGCAATGGACTACGTTCCGATTCTTCAGCAGCCATAAGAATTAGTTCCTAACCGCGAATACCAAGACGAGTAATTAAGGCTTTATATTTTTCTTGACTACCTGCTTGGATATAAGCTAGAAGACGCTTTCTTTGGCCAATCATCTTCAATAGTCCTCTACGGGAGGAATGGTCTTTTTTATTAGCTTGCAAATGTTGACTGAGGCGGTTAATGCGGTCAGTTAGCATTGCAATTTGGACATCAGCCGAACCAGTGTCGGTTTCATGAACTTGATATCCAGAAATGAGTTCTTGTTTGCGCTGTTGCGTCAGAGCCATGATCGGTTAAATTGTGATTGTTTTTAAATTTGTGTAGCAGTTTCCTATAATATCACACCCATCCATTGGTGTGGCAAATTCCTCTAGGACTCTTGACACTCTTAGGGCTTAACAATAGTAATGAAATTAAAGCCTCTCATTTTTCAACTTTTCTCTACCGACCATAGAGAAATTTGACCAGCCATAGAGCGAGCCAGCCTAAGAGAGCATACACGATAATTGCAATTAGGACATTGATATCAAAAACATTTGCTCCACCTCCAGCAACAGGACTAATTAACAAGGTGGAAAATGGCGCAATGAAGGGATCAGAAAGATTGTAAATAAACTGGGCAAAAGTATTTTGCGTATTTGCCCCGGAAAAACGTAGAAAGAAGCGTAACATCAGCAGGATTTCCAGCATTCCCACTAGAAGGTAAATGCTATTGATAATCCAGGCAAATATAGATCTGCGTTTGCTAGATTCAAGTCGTCCCTCCTCCTGTTGCAATCGGAAAGTTTCTTCTTCACTGCGAAGTTCTTGCCTTCGCGCAGAATTGCTTCGTTCATGAGGATTTCTATTCATAAGTTTGAGATTTTTATTAATATGGCTATAACTTCAGTGCTTGTATTCAAACCTCAGATACAGCCTTGCATCCTCAAAAATTAGACTATGCGGCGACCAATTAGTAAATTGTAAACTATTCCAATTAGAGCTAAAACTAAAAGCAGATGAATTAAGCTACCTCCGACATGAACTGAGAATCCTAACAGCCAGAGGACAAAGAGTACAACAGCAGCCGTCCAAATTAGATTAATCATAAGATCTCGCGGTAAGTGGGAAACTCAGTCCCTTTAGGGCTGAGAGGGATGGTTCGACGCAGCTCACCAGCCGCGACACGAGCGGTTTTAACCGCTGTGGATATTAAAATTGAAACCAGATTTTTGATTGGAACCTGGAAACCAACTCCCTTGCGGGGTAATGTTAGCTAGATGCCTCCGGCACGCTGCGCGAACGACCTGTTATAAGAGCTTGTTAGGCTGAAAGCACTGTTCCAGTGACCTTAGAACTGTTTAACTTACAGCGACAGAGCGGGGAACTAGCTACGCATTCCGAGGTGTCGTGACTCAAATAACGGCTACCCTTCGACTCCCTTCGACTTCGCTACCTCGACTTCGCTCGGCACAAGTCAGGGCAAGTGGCTCAGGGTGGTCTGGTCAGTACGGCTTGCTTGATTTCTCTTACAAGCCCAGTCCCTTTAGGGCTGGGTTACTGACATTTGCCTTTTACTATATAGTGTGTTACTATAGAAGTCTTTGGTCATGCAAATATCTTATCTGAACATGATTAAATCTCAATCCTCAAGAAGAGATAGTCCCACAGAAAGAGAACAAATTTAATAGACATCGACCGAATTTAAATATGCGTATCCTAAAACCCTTGTAGAGACGTTCCATGGAACGTCTCTACATTATTTTCTGGAGATATCCAATCTAATATTACTCCGGTGATTTGAGAGCTTGATCTAAAACTTGTCTAGCTTGTTCTGCTTTTCCCCTCGCTTCCTGGTAACGCAAATTAGCTTGAGCAAAATTTTTGAGAACTTTAAAACCTTCTTTGAGATGGGTAATTTCTTCCTCGGTGACAGATTTATCGGAAAACAGGACATCAATGGCTTGACGAATTTCTAAGGCTTCAGTGCGTGATTCTTGGACTTTTAACTTCAGGGAAGCTAAATTACTGAGAATTTGCACTGCTTGGGTAATTTCGTCTTCACGGCTAGAAGCATCTGTAGTTGGTTCTTTCACCTCAATTAATTGTTGCGGACCAAATCCCTCTTCTAGTTCCGTTGGTAATTCACCAGCCTCCATGAGTTCCATTAACTGATCCATGGCTTTATCACGGGCTTTAGCGGAATCTTTACCAGGAACAATCAGGATAAGTTCCGGGCTTTGAGCGAGACTGTACTGAACCATAGGTGTATATATAAATCCTAGCTAATTTGTGAAAAGTATGATGGCAATTAAGAACCGCAAAGAAAAGAAATTTAGCTTCAATTATACTGAATAAAGGTAAACCAAAATATAACAAAAGGGAAGATTTATGACTCCCAATCCCGCTATTATGCGTTCTGTGGAACAACTAGGCTACCGAGTCACAGTTGGTGATGTAGCCACCCAGATAGGATTAAATATAGCTGAAGTAAATCAAAGTTTATTAGCCCTTGCTGCTGACGCTGGGGGACATTTACAGGTTGCAGAATCAGGTGATGTTGTTTACCAATTTCCCAAAAATTTTCGGGATATTATCCGCAATAAATACTTGCAAATCCGATTGCAAGAATGGTGGAAAAAAGTTTGGTCTGTCCTATTTTATCTGATTCGGATTTCCTTTGGCATCCTTTTAGTTGCTTCTATCTTGCTGATTACTGTGACTATCATCATTATTATGACTGCTAGTTCAGATCGAGATAATGACAACCGCAGTAGTTCTAGAAGCAATAATTTCTTCTTTTTTCCGGATTTATTCTGGTATTTTAGCCCAAATTATGGTGATACCCGTCAAGAAAGACGGAGGGAACGGGGCGAAGGTAGTGAAATGAATTTTTTTGAGGCTGTGTTTTCATTCTTGTTTGGTGATGGTGATCCTAATGCTACTTTGGAAGAACGCCGTTGGGAAGAAATTGGGGCTGTGATTAGTAATAATCAAGGTGCTGTAGTTGCAGAACAAATTGCTCCTTATTTAGATGATATTGGCGAAAAATATCAACAAGAATATGAGGATTATATGTTGCCTGTGCTGGTAAGATTTAATGGAATGCCCCAGGTAAGTTCTGACGGGCAAATAGTCTATTATTTCCCAGAGTTACAAGTAAGAGCTAGTAAAAAGCAACGGCGTTCAATATCTGAATATCTCCATGAATTTTCCTGGAAGTTTAGTGCGGCTAGTTCTGGGCAAATTCTCCTCAGCACTGGTTTAGGAGGAGTGAATTTTGTTGGAGCTTTAATTTTGGGCAATTTATTAAGAAATGGCACAATTGCGACTCAAATTGGGGGATTAGTCGCTTTTGTGCAAGGAATTTATGGACTTCTATTAGCTTATGGTATTGGTTTTTTAGCTATTCCTTTAATCCGGTATTTTTGGATTAAACGACGCAATGATCAGGTTTCTACTCGCAATCTTCAACGTCAAGAACGAGCTAGATTATTAGCAGGTGCAGATGCTTCTTTGCAGAAAAAGATCGCTTTTGCTCGTGAATTTGCCACAGAAAAAGTTATTGGTAAAGAAGATTCTGTTTATTCCACAGATACAGATTTACTCGAACAGGAATTTCAGAATAAGCAAATAGGTGATTAGTCAGTTGTCAGTTGTCAGTTGTCATTGGGAAAATTCTTTCTCCCCCCTACTCCCCCTACTCCCCCCCCTACTCCCCCCTACTCCCCCCTACTCCCCCCTACTCCCCCTACTCCCCCTACTCCCCCTACTTTGCTTGAATGGGTGTCAGGGCTACACCTTTGTAGTAGTATCCTAAAATTTGCAGGTGGTTTGCACCACGTTTTGCTAGTTCGTAAGCTCCCCACTGGCTCATTCCTAAACCGTGTCCAAAACCTAGTCCTTGGAGAACAAAACCGCCATTTACGTCTTTATTAACAATAAAACGGGTACTTTTAATTCTGAGTGCGGTTCTCACTTCTTCACCTTGGAGAATTTTAGTCCCTTTATCACCAATAATTTTTAGGGATTTGACACTTTTAAATGGTGAGAGAGTTTCGATGATCATGTCTTTGACATTACCGACACCGGAAATTCTGGTGCTAATTTCTCCGGGGGTAAAGGTTTTTACCCAGTTACATTCTTTGATATTTTGATCAAAGTCGGGAACAGCCCGCAGGTAAGGTTCTTTGCTAGTCCAAACATCTTCGACGTTTTCCGTGTGTCCACCGGAACAAGCGTGAAAGACGGAAAGAATGATTTGGTTGTTGTAGGTGAGGACTTTGCCGGCGGTGGTGTCTGCTGCGCTGTAGGTTTTGGGGGATTCACTACTGACACCTTTGTAAATTTGCCAACGGTCTGGACTATCTCCTAAGTCGTAAAGGGGATTTCTCCGTTGTCTTTCACGTTCATAGAGGGCATAGGTACGGGCTGCTATGGCTTGAGCTTTCAGGGCTTCCTGTGGCCAGCTAGTGTCCATTTCTCCACCAATGACGCTGTAGAGATATTCTTCTAAATCTACCCAGTTCACAGCGGTTAAACCATTGGCTGTGGGGACTACTAGGGTTCTACCACGAAACCAGCGATCGCCAATATAAACATATCCCTTCTTGGTGGGTTCTATCCAAAATAACCCGGATTGCCATCTATCTAAAGCTACTCCTCCAGGAACTGCTTGAGCCGCAAAGGCACTCATTCCCGGTAGTTCTCCAAGAGTCTTACCACTACTATCTTTCACAATAGCGGTTGTGGAAGCACCGACTTTTACCTGTTTGACTTCTCTTTCAATTGCCACACGCAGAATTACAGATGCTTGTGCAGGAGCAAGTAATACAAACCAGATCAGGATACCTATCCACCAATGTCTACCTTTAATCTCAGAAAACAAATTGCCTAATAAAAGTTGGAATTTCATGCTAATTGTTTGATCACAAGCGTCTACTATTCTAGTTCAGCAATTCTCTAAACAGACAGATTGAGAACTGGAAACTGGGTAATTTTCTTTCTTCTTTCTTCTTCTAAACTCCTGACTCCTCTTTTCAAGGTGTCAATATTTGGGGAGAATCATAAACTTCATTACCAACAATGCCAATTAAATTTAACTTGCTTAAAATTTCTGTAGCTTCCATCAATTTATGGGGAGTAACTTTACCAATCCGTCCTACCATAACAATCCCATTACATAAAGAAGCCACAATTCTGCCATCAACTGTATCTAAAACAGAGGGTGCATCTATTAAGACTAAATCATAGTTTAGTTCAAATAAATCCATTAATTCTTGCATTCGCTCGGAACTCAGTAGATTCACCGCATCCTCTGGGATGGGACCAGCAGTTAAAACATCAATAGCTGGGTGGATAGGCTGAATGTAAGTATTAAATGATGTATTGATATCATCAACCAGTAATAAGGATAAACCCCAATCATTGGTCAGCCCTAGAGTTTTATGTAAACTGGGAGAACGCAAATTAGCATCAATTATTAATACTCTTTGGTGCATTCGAGCCGCACTAGATCCTAACCCTAAAGCCAAAGTTGTTTTTCCTTCTCCTGGTAGTGCAGAAGTTAACATCAATGATTTTAAAGGTAGAGAATTATTTAACATCTGAATATTCTGGTAAATAATATCCAATGTTTTATGATTCGGCAAATTTTTGATAATTCCTGGATGAGAAATATCTACATTTTTAGATTTATCTCTAACTATAGATTTGAGTTGGTTTGTCCAACTATTTTGACGTTTTCCTAATCTTGGTACTGACCCCAATAACTGAATATTGGTCAAATTTTGTAAATCCTGAGTATAGAAAATTGCATTATTAAATTTTTCCCAAATTAAGGCTGCTGCTAAACCCAATATTGGACCCATTAATATTCCTCCGAAAATTAGTAACCAGCGTAAATTACCTATATGTATTCCTAAAGCGGGTTCTTCTAAAATTTGCCAATTAAAACCTTCTTGAGCAATTTTGATACCTAATGAATTTTGCGCTTGCGTCAATTGTTGCAGTGTTTTGCGATAAATTTCTATATTGGCAACTAACCTCTTGTATTCTGTAATTAAACTTGGATATGTATTCAGCAAAGAACGAATTTCTTGTTCGGATGCTGCTAAATCACGATCATGAGCAATTAGTCCTAATGCGTTCATTTTTAATTGAGTTAAATCATTTTCTACCTTTGGGATGATTTGTTTTGATAATTTTGATTTACTATTGATAGTAATAGTTTTATTTTGTCCTTGTTGTTGTAATAGTGTACTGATAATTTGCTGTTTCTGCTTCAGTTGTTGGATGATAGGATGTTTTTCTGTATAAAGAAAACGAGCTTGCGTTAAGGCTTGTTCTGTTTGCTTAAATTCACTAATTAAGGCTTGACTTTGGCTAGATTCCGGGGAATCATTCATATTTATGTTATTTTGATTGGAAGACTCAATTGCTTGTTCTAGGCTGTTATGTCTAATTTGGACATCTTGCAGTTGAGCGCGAGTTGTTTGCCGCTGTTTTTGAATATCTGCTAAAGACTGTAATAAAATTTGACTTTGTAAAACTGGATCAATTAAACTATTTTGTTGACGAAATTTTTCTAATTTTTTCTCGGCTTTTAATACATCTTTTTGCAGTTGCGGTATATGGTTATTAACAAAAGCTAATGCTTGATTAATCCGCTGATTTTTTTGATCGGTATTATAGTCCTGATATACTTTCTCTAAAGCTTGTAATACTCTTTTTGTCCTGAGAGGATCTTTGTCTGTAAAAGAGAGTAAAAATACTTGGGTAAAATTTTGATTAACTCCTGTATCTACTGGTAACTGAGTTAGTCCTAAAGATGAAACTTCATCAATTTTGCTGTTATTATAAATATCTTCTATGGTCATTTGTGGGTAATCAGCATGAAGTAAATTTACAGTTTTCTGTAGTAATTTACTACTCAGCATTAATTTAACTTGACTACTGTAGTCAATGGATGATAGCTGCGGTTTACGTAAGTCTTCTGTTATCTTTTCGATTTTGCTATTTGGTAAAGATTTATCTGAATTATAACTTACCAATATTTGCATATAGCTTTGATAAGTTGGTTTAGTAGTGACAGCTATCAGACTTGTTACTGACATGACTGCACAGGAAATCCCTAATATTAACCACCGATGATAAAGTGCAATTGGAACTATTTTTTTGATATCAATTACCCTATGTGTAGAGCTAGTAAGTAATTTTCTCAATGTTATCGCATTTGTAGCCACAATCATATTCCTCTCATATTGCAACAATATATCTGGAAGAAGATGATAATTAGAAAACTTTTAGAGATATTTGATACTCAATGTTTTCTGGTTAATAATCAATACTTATTCTTCCTATGATTACAGATATACTTAACAGAAAGTATTCAGCAAGTAGTTCTTGGCTAATACATTCAAACAGGTATATGTCTAATCAGTGTGAGGAACATAAATTTTCTGCAAATATTGTGGAAATATTTATCTTGTAAGTAATGGGACAGAATTAATTACACAATTGATTTTTCTGTTCCCTGTTCCCTGCGATGCACTGAGCTTGTCGAAGTGTTCCCTGTTCCCTCTGAAGCCGTTTTGTACTAGTACAGGTTGGCGTAAATAACATAACCATTAAAAGCTCCGAAAATTTGATTGATTACAATAGAGATATTGAAAATGGTTCATTCACTTACGCCACAGTGTACTAGTGGTCTGTCAATTTTGTTTTTGTGTTTAATCGGTTCCTAAATCAAAGATTCCCAAAATTGGATACAGACAATTTTAAGCTTGACAGACCACTAGGCTTCATTGGTGTCAACTTAATCTCAAATCCCTACCACATCTCGTCATCTCGTTCCTAGTCTCTGACTAGGAATGCAGTTGATGAGGCTCTGCCTCTAATATTAGAGACTTCCAAGAAATAAATTATCCCAAGCCAGTCAGAGACTGGGAATGAGATGACTTGAGTTCTTTGCGGGATAGAGGTTTTACGTTAAGTTGACACCAATGAAGCTCTTGCTTTACCCCTACGAATCAAGGTTTTTTGTGATTTTACAAAAGTCCATGTTCCAACTGGTTTAACTATAAAAAAAAGCAAGCTGTTAAAACTTGCTTTTTCTATAACTGGGGCGCTAGGATTCGAACCTAGGGATGGCGGGACCAAAACCCACTGCCTTACCACTTGGCTACGCCCCAACGAATTCACTATAGAGAATATAGCAGTTCTCTTCAGATAATGTCAAGTGTTTAGGAAAAAAATTTTTTGCTGACTTAGGAAATAGATCCAAATAGATCCCCGACTTCTTGAAGAAGTCGGGGATCTGCCGGGGTTTGAGTGGTTAAAATACGCGATGCTGTAGGGATGGCATTTGGCGACGAACTTGTTCTAGTCGGGTGGGTTTGATTTCGGCGATCGCCACTCCTGGTTTTTCCCCAGCGTCTGCTAAAATGACACCCCAAGGGTCAATAATCATGGCGTGTCCATGAGTTTGGCGACGGTCATAATTAGTACCAGTTTGGGCGGGAGCAATAACGTAACAGGTATTTTCTATCGCCCTAGATTGGAGTAATACTTGCCAATGGTCTTTACCAGTAAAAGCCGTAAAGGCTGCGGGAACAAATAGAATATCTGCGCCTTGATTGGATAGATGTCGGTACAGTTCGGGAAAGCGAACATCATAGCAAATGGAAAGGCCAATTTTCCCTAACTCCGGGGAAGCGTAAACGGGAGGTAATTCAAGTCCAGCCATGACGGTGCGGGATTCTTGATAGGTATTACCATCAGGGACATTGACATCAAATAAATGGACTTTTTGGTAACGGGCGAGTTCTTGACCGTTGGCATTTATCAGTAATGCTGTATTATAAACTTTACTGCTACTATCTACAGGGATAGGGAAGCCGCCGCCGAGAATGGTAACTTGAAAGCGTTGTGCCATTTTTTGGAGAAATGTTTCCGTTGCTTGAGCGATCGCATTTCCTTGAGCTAGTTTATCCTTTTCTTCCCCCATAAAAGAGAAATTTTCTGGTAAACCCACCAACTCTGCACCTTGACGCACAGCCAAATCAATTAATTCTTCTGCTTGTGCCAAATTTTTTTGTAAATCAGGCACACTGGTCATTTGAATAGCGGCGGCTAAATAAGACTTCATAGATTCAAGAACAAACGGTAGATTGAGACAATTATAGATATCTAAATATATCCTCATATCATTCCATTTTAAACAAAAAGTAGGGGCGGGGTTTCCCCGGACAATTTCTCCCCCCAGAAATTAAAAGTCTCTCAAAAATCGTTTCTTTAAAGTCAAGGGGACATTTTTCGCCATTTCTAAACCTTCCACATTTTGCCAATTAGTTTTTTCATCCCAACGAATAGCGCCAAAGGTATTATCGCTAAATATAGCACCCATAAAATTTGCACCATCAAAGTTTGCACCGCGTAAGTCTGCACCACTCAGATTAGCGCGACTCAAATCCACATCTTGAAGATTTGCACCGCATAAGTTAGCACGACTCAGATTAGCACCACTCAAGTAAGTTTCTGCTAAATTTGCACCAGAAAAATCTACATCTCTTAAATCTGAACCAATGAAATAAGCACGGTTAAGGTTAGCATAGCTAAAGTTTGCCCCATAAAGACTAGCGCGGCTGAGGTCTGCTTCTGTTAAATCCGCGTAACTAAGATTTATTTGTAACAAACTGGCACTACGAAGATGAGCGCCACCCAAAAATTGACCAACTAAACTGCGGAAATTTTCACCCTGTAAACAACTACTGTAATAAATAATATTTTGTAATTGATAGGTGAAATTATTCTCTTCCGGTTGACCAGAGGGATAAAAAATTATATGCTCTTTGAGTAACTCATCTTCTTGAGCATAACGCTGTATAGCTAAAAGTAAAATCATCACATTTAACCCAGCATAAACATCTACTTGACGCTGACCTAATTGATAAACACCAGCATTTTGCAATTCTCGCAGCTTAGTCTGGGGTAAGGTTTCTTCAGCCGTATCAATAAATTTACCTTGACACCAACTAACATAAAAATCATCCAACCGTCTATATAGTTGTACCCAACGAAAATTGGGAATAGCAATCATTAAACCCATTAAATATTCAACTATTTCTTGGGTAAGAATGCCAAAACCCAGCAAATCATAAATTTGCCAATTCATCTCTGCTTCATTAGTAATTAATTCTTTCGCAGATTCCGTATTATAATACTGTGTCCAGGCAGTTAGGCTTAATTTCAACCTGTCAGCAAAGAGAAATTCACGAAAACTTTGATGGCTAAACTTTACCTGATTGTCTGACTCATGATCAGGATAAACATAAAAATCTGCTAAGGGTGTTTTGATAATTTCATCAGTGATGGATTTTGCATCATCTCCCAGCCGAGATTTTAGCATTGATATTGCAGAAAATTCTTCACCTGACTGGGTGACAGCAACAGCAGCTTCTGTGAGAATATCTTTTAAATTTGGTAATTGATCATGGAAAGTATCACCTGATTTAGAAATCAACCAATTTATAACTGCTTGATAAATTAAAGCCGTAGCAGTTCGAGTATTATCCGCTGCTAAATTATCAATTACCAGTTGATCATCTCGATACATTCCCGCCAAAAAGTATAGTAACAATGGTTCACAAATTAATTTTTGAATAATTGCAGGACATTTTTGATTCACTAGAAACTGCTGTAAATCTGTATTTTTGCCGTGATTATTTGGTAGAGATTGCCATTTTCCTAACCATTGTTGTTGTTGTTGTTGATCTAAGGGAAGAATTTCTACTCTTTCTAAATTTGTGGGTAAATTAGAGATAATTGATAAAGGAATCACATTGCTGGTAATTAATACCTTATGTCCCATGCTTTCATCATTTTCACATTGTTGCTGAAATTCGCTAACTTGCCGAATAAATTTTTCCAGATTTTGATTATTTCTAGACGCAGTTGGTAATTCGTCCCAACCATCAAAGATAAAAACAAAACGATGATTTTTATTTCTTAACCAATTATGATCACCACGAATCAAGCTAATATCTAAATTTGCAGTTAATGTTTCTGCTAACTGAGATGATAAAACTTTGATATCTTTGACATTAATTAAAATTGGTGTCCAGTAAGGATGTAAATGTTGTCTGATCCAATTTGCGAATATTTTGCAGAAAACACTTTTACCTCTGCCTCTTTTTCCTTGGATAAATATAAATTTTTCTAAGTTGTTTTCAGTCAAGATATTTTTCTTTACCCATGCTTCTAAATCACAAGATTCAGCATTAATATTTATTTGCCCATATTGATTTACAGATTGAGCTTTAAGAGGAATATAAATATTCTTCAATGAGCAGGTTTGATCAAATACCTGATCTAATGCTTGAGTATCAATGTGATGTTTCAGATATTCCTGAATGTTTTGAATATTCTGGCATTCTGCTGTCCATGTATCTCGACAATTTGGGATGATATCATCCTCTAGATCTATCAAAAACTTGATAATATGTGAGTTGGTATTGACCGCAATTCGTTTTGCTAAAAGTCTGGCTGGATATTTACCCAAATAGTCAGATATCAACCTTGTGGATAATAATTGATTAAATGCTACTGCTAATTCAGATTTATGAAAACATTCAATGGTCTGGATAGCAGTTTTTTCATCTAATTCAATATTATTGATAGTTGCTAATATTTTTCCTAATTCTTCATTTTTATTGGGGTGATCATAGTTTAAAGAAGGGTATAAAGATAAAATATCCCGGATGCTTTCTAAATAGGCAACTTGACTAATAATAGATATGTAATCTGCTAAAGTAGGCGTTTCTTGAGAAAGATCACGATAAGATTTGAGAACAGCTACTCCCAGAGATAAAAATGATAATTCTCCAGTTATTATTGGGGTTAATGGTGAACACAATACATCTAATAAAGAAGATGAATTTTGCAGTAACAGTTGCAAAATTTCTAAATTAGCACCTTGTGATTGAATGGCTGTTGCTACTTCTAAAACTACTTCACCTGTTGCGGTGGTTGTATTGATACTTTCCGCTGTCACTGAGAAAGCTTGACGAAATTGATACCAAATATTTGATAGAGATTTTTTCATACTACTCAAACTAGTTAAAAATATAATTTATAGGTTAACAGTAATCACTTGTAAATATAGCTATATATAAAATTTTTGCAAGAAAAATTTACACCACAAACCTATATTCACCGTATAATTACGGTATTAGACGGTGGGATTACGGTTAATCCAAACGCCTCTGATTCCTGCCGATTTAGCCCCATAATAATCATCTGTTATGCTGTCACCAATGTGCCATGCTTCTTCTGGTGAACATTTATGCTTGTTTAAAGCAATTTTAAATATTTCTGGATCTGGTTTAGCGGCACGAACTTGAGTGGAAATGGTGATAGAGGAAAAGTATTCTCTGAGTCTTAAACCTTGCAATACTAAATATAAACGAGAATCAAAATTAGATAATACTCCTAATTCAACTCCTAAGCGTCGCCAGTTCATTAACGCCAAAGTTACATCAGGATAAACATACCAAGGTTCAGGAGTTCCAAAGTGGATATAAAGTTCGGTAAAAAAAGCGGTAAAATCGGTAAATTCTTGGAGAACACCGGCACCTTCAAAGGTATTTAAGGCAATTATCCGCCACCAATCGTATTCACGCTGGGGAATATCTCTGATATCTGCATCAAGAAATATCGGTGGTGGTGAGGCTTTGAAGCTTTTGACAAAGTTTTGATCTAAAATTTGGGCGGAAACTTCTACACCAAATTCTTGGGCGATTTGTCGGTAAATTTCCCCAACACTACCTTTAATCCCAAACAATGTACCAACAGCATCTACAAAAATAACTTTAGGCTTTTTCATAAGAATTAATTCTTTAGTCCGCAGCAGTCGCTAAATACATAGCCATAATATCTGAATTTGTCTAGTTTACCATTTCAGATCCCCGACTTCTTTGAGAAGTCGGGGATCTTTAATTTAATTACTTGGAAATGGCTTCTATGATGGGGCTAACTAACCAATTAAACCCGACTTTCAATTGATGATTTAACGTGGGTAAACGATATAGATAAGCCAGCCGACGGGCTAAGTAGGCAACAGAACCATCTAATTGCACACCTAACCCGGTGAGGGTGGCGTTATCTATTCCTAAAGCCATCATTTCTCCTAATGGTTGATAGCGGAAGGGGAGGAGGGGACGATTGGTGATGGTAGCCCAGATATTCCAAGCGGTATAATCGGCTTGTTGAAAGGCGACTTGGGCGGTGGCGGGGACTTGTTTTCCTTCTGCGTCGAGACAGTCGGCTAAGTCTCCTAAAGCAAAGATTTCGGGATGTTCTATGGCTTGTAGTTGGGCTGTGGTGGTGATTTGTCCGCGCTGATTGTGCTTGAGGGGTAAGGCTGTGACAATTGGAGAAACTTTTGTTCCCACTGTCCAAATGACTAAATCTACGGGTATGGTGTCTACTTGATTTTTATACTCTAGGGAGATGCTATCTTGATTAATTGCTGCTACTTTGGTTTCTAGGTCAATAAATACGCCTTTACTATCTAAGGCTTTTTTCGCGGCTTCACGGTTAAATTCTGGGGAAGTGCGTAAAATTTGGTCGCTGAGTTCAATGAGGCGAAAACGTCCTTTTTCGCCGATTCTGTCTGCTAGTTTACAAGCTAATTCTACGCCGCTGTAACCCGCACCAACTATGGCAACACGGATTTTTTCTGGCTTTGCTGCTTCGAGAGTTCGCAACCGTTCTTCCAATTTGTAGGCATCTGTGATAGTACGGAAAGGGTAAGCATGAGTGGCAGCACCAGGAACTAAATCTAGGGGTGTTTCGCCACCTAAGGCTAAGACTAAGCGGTCATAATTTAGTTCTGATTTATCTGCTAATTGGACTGTTTGTTTGTTGATATCTATGGCGGAAACAGCGGCTTGGTGGAACTGGATTCCTGTTCCTTGCAGTAGTTCTGAGTATGGTGGGGCGATTTCCCAGGTTTGGAGTTCTCTGGTGAGGAGTTCGTAAAGCAGGGGAGAAAAGACAAAGCGATCGCTCTGATCTACTAAAATAATCTCAGGTTTGGGTGTAGATTCCCAGGGTAATTGGCTTAAACGAAGCGCGGTGTAGAGTCCACCAAAGCCACCGCCTAGTATACAAATTTTTGTAGTTGCTTGAGTCATAATTTTTTTAGGTGCTAAATCCCAGTCAGATATTTATTTTAGTGTAATGTTTTATTACGGTTTCTTGCCATTAACCGACAATCCTGATATCTATCTTCATGCAAATCAAGACAAATGGTAATTTTATTTATACTGAAAACGATTCATAGTTTAACCAAATATGAAACCCCTCTGGTAAACCTCTCCAGTATTAAATGTTATTCCTTTTCCCTCTCCTCTTAGGAGAGGGTTAGAGGGTGTTTGAAAAGTTATGGTTGATGTATCAAATATTTTTTACCCCTCCCTAACCCTCCCCTTGTAAAGGGGAGGGAACTGGATTTTTATTGTTTCCCCCCTTTACAAGGGGAAAGGGGGTAGCAATGTGATGAAAATTACGGAATACCACTTTTAAAACATCCTCTTAGGGAGAGGTGCGGGGAGAGGCTTTGAACTTGTTCTTTGTATGATAAAAAAGTCCAGTTTACAGGCGTTTTGAGTATAAGAATCAAGATTTGAACGCAGATAAACGCAAATAAACGCAGATGAATTAATAGATTGAATAATTCTGTGTTAAATGTTTTCCATGACAAACTGCATAGTCGCTAATACAAATTCTCCTTCGTTAACAGAGTTATTTATTGATGTATCATAAACCAAGCCTGTTTTCTCTGCATGAACATGAATAGTTATGGGTAATTCACCAATTTTATTGAATGTCAGAACTTGATATAGCAAATCTCCCTGATTTACTGAAGTACCTAATTCAGCTTTAGATAAAATCATTCCTCCTACGGGACTCCAATATTTTTTGAGTTGACTAAGTGAACGAAAGTTGGTTTGATGAGATATAGTTTTTGATTGGGTAAATTCCTGTATTGCTAAAATACCTTTTTGAGTTAAATAGTTTTTAATTCCCCGCACTCCTTTAGTTACTGAATCTGGATTCATTTGCATTCCTGTTCCTAATTCTAAAGTCCATGCTTCTTTATCAAATATCATTTTTTGTCCGGTTAATTTTAATAAAGCATTCTCTAAAGCTAACCAGGGTTTTATGAATGATTCATCAAAAGCATCACCATCATATTCATCAAATAAAATGGCATAATTGAGGAGAAATAAATTGGCACTTTCTTCTCGATTTCGGAAATAATAAAGGTATTCTATTCCTTCTCCAGTGTGACTATGTAAATCAATGACGTAATCTGCATCGAAAGAAAGAGATTGCAGTTTATAGCGATATTTATCAGTTAGTTGTACACTACTAGGGGCATTGATTTTATCTAAAAGACTATCGAAACTAGATTTAATTTTTTGGGAAAAGTTATATTTAATTGTACCTATATCTAAACCAATTTGAGAACGGGCAAATTCTTCTATGTCATCATGTTGTTTTTCATAATCCCAAAAAATTCTATTCCAATTTTGACTATCATAAATATTGAATCTACCCGTAGAAAAATTATGAGTTCGCTGGTTAACAGCTAAGGGATTACAAACAGGTACAAGCCAAACTTCTCCTATTATCTGAGTATTATTTAATGTTGTGAGAAAATCAATTAATTGGTAAATGACAGCATTGCCAACAATTTCCGCACCGTGTAAGTTAGATTGGATATATACTTTTTTACCAGATTTAGCACCAATAAATTTATATACCTGGAGAGAAAGAAACTCACCAGAAGCAAGTTGAAAAAGGGGAATAGTTGCAATAGTGGGAATCATAAATCAAATCCCTAGTCAAACTAATAAACAGTTTACTACAAAATCCTAATTATTGAATTAGTTTTGTATCACTATCTTGAGAATAAATGTCTAATTTATTTCAGATAAGAGACTTCCAAGAAATAAATTATCCTAAGAAACGAACCACAGAGGCACAGAGTACACAGAGAGAGAATTTCTGCATCAGTTTTGGGACATTTTTTTATTTGGAAGTCTCTAAGGTTTTAAATTGTTCCTCACTAATACGTCCTGCTGCATATAAAGTTTCTGTGATTTCAGAGATTGTTAAAACTGCGTGTGCTTGATAACCATTTTCTCGCAATCTGTCTTTTACACCTTGTTCATGGTCCATAAATACTACAATATCATTGACATTTAATCCTGCATATTTTAACTTTTCTGCTCCTTCCATTACGCTTTTACCACTGATTAGAATATCGTCAACAACGACAACAACTTCTCCAGGATTAAAATTACCTTCTATTACCTTGCGGGTTCCGTGTGCTTTTACTTCTTTGCGAGGAAAAATCATCGGGGAATTTAGATGTAATGATAATCCAGTAGCAGTAGGTAAAGAACCATAAGGAATACCGGCTATTCTATCATAAGTTAGGTCTTTAAGAATCTCTGCATAAGCAATTACTATCTGATGAAATATTTGGGGATTGGAAATGATTTTACGGAGGTCTATATAATAGGGAAACGTAGCTCCAGAAGCTTGGACAAATTCACCAAACATGATACAACCAATGTCATAAAGTTGTAGAATTAAATCTAAAAGCGGGTGTTTATTTAACAAACAAACATCGGAAAACCAGACGGAACAAGTGGAGTTTTCTTGGGAAATTTCAGTTCTGAGATGATTAATTTCCGCCCTTAAAGATTGCAGTTGTGTAGATAGATTTTCACTTCCTAACATATCTTGAGAAACGGGAAGAAGTAACCCATCACCATTATAATTTAATCCCGCTGATAGCAAGTTTTTAAGATTACCACCTTCAGACCAAATACTGCGGGCTAAAATTACTCTTTCTGGTGCTTCTTTGCGAATTTTTGCTAAAATATCTGGCTGAATAGTTCCTACTTCTAAACCTAGTTGTTCAGGTGTTCCCCAATTTTTTGCTTCTTTAACTACTTGTAAATAAAAAGGGGATTCCGCTGTAGGATATTGCTGTAAAATTGCCGCACCTGGATTAGAAGTTGTACACAAAATAAAAACGGCTTTATCGGGATAAACTAAAAAGGGTGCTACGTGATCTTGTCCTGCGTAAGGACTCAATGTAATCGCATCAATCTGCCATTCTTCAAAAACAGTTTTAGCAAAAATTGTACTAGTATTAAGATCGCTATGTTTAGCATCTAATATAATCGGAATGTGGGCAGGAATAGCTTTTAAAGTTCGTTGTAGTAATTCCCATCCCGGAATACCTAAAGCTGCGTAAAATCCCAGAGTTGGTTTATAGGCACATACTAAATCACTGGTTTGGGAAATAGTAAATTCTAACCAATTCCACAGACTATCAATCATACTTCTGGGATCTGATTTCTGGGAATATCGTTCAGGGAGCATTTCTGGATTAGGATCTAGTCCTACAAATAGTAAACTCTGATTTTGAGCGATCGCCCCATTCAATTTATCGTAAAATTTCATAAGTTCTCCTAGCAATATTTTAACTTTAAGGCACTTACTAAAATACTAACTCGCTTTCTCTACTATTATATCATTAATGGTAACATGATTATCCGTATATGCGTTAATCTGAGGTAAATGTGGTCATTCCCTCCCATTCTGCCAAGATTTTAGCACTAATTCCCGGTACTTTATCTACATCTTGTAAAGAAGTAAATTTTTGCTGTTGACGGGCTATAATTATCCTTTGGGCTAACTTTTCACCCACACCAGGAAGAGTTTCTAATTCTGCTTGACTTGCTGTATTGAGATTAATTTTAGTGTTAATCGAATTTACAAAAGATGATGGTTGTTTGATTTGGGGACATTTTTTAACTTCCGCATCAATTTTAGATTTAATATTTGCTGGTAGACCAGGTTTTATTTTACCATAAAGGCGATTAAATTCCCGTTGATAATGTGCTGCTACTGTAGGATTTTCAATCACTATTAATGTTTCATCATTGCCATTATTTGCTGCTTCTGACCAATTATGTGAACCTGTAATTACGGTTTGGTTATCAATGACTGCAAATTTATCGTGTAATAAATCTCCCTTGGCTAAAATTGGGACTCCAACGGTAGAAATGGGATTTTTCCAAGGACGGTTATCAACTTCATATTTACAGTTATCACTTAAAGCAAATCCCATCATATCTAACGCTTCACTGTAGGGACGATAAGCAAATTGAGGTTCAATTAAAGCCCGAACTTGCACATTTTGATGATGACGTTCTTCGAGAATATTGGCAAGTTGTTGATCTGAAAATACAAATAATGCTAAATCTACGGTTTTCGTACTTGCAGATAAGGTTTTGGCAATTAACCCATTACTGGAATTACTCCAAGGTTCAGTAGGAGATGTTGGAGAAAAATGAATTGTAATTTTGCTATTCCCTAATGCAATTGTTTGTGGGTTACGAACAGGTTTTGTAACTCCAAATTTACTATCTGGTTTTCCTCCTACTCCGTCACCCCAGATAATATTAAACTCTTCTGTGAGTAGGGTTGCTAATTCAGAACTATCAATTTTTAATAAATTATTGGTATTCCCTAAACTACTAAGATTACTAATATCACCTGACGTATCACTAAAGGTAAAATTGGCAGAAGTAATAATCACAAAACGATCATCAACAATCACAAATTTATGGTGCATTAAACTACTACCCTTTGAACCATCAGCGGTATCATCTATCCAGGGAATCTGGGCATTTTGAACAATAGCTAAACCATCCCGTTGACTAATTTCCTCTGGTGTGATTTGATTATCTTGATTGATATCCACAAATTTCCGAAATTCTTGATATCGTTCTTGTTCTCTTTTTCCTAACTTCGCTATTTCTGCGGAAGTGAAACTACTCCACGGACGAGAATAATTACTTTCTAAAATTAACCTAATCTTTACGCCAGATTTTTGTTTTTGTGCTAATATTTGGGCAACTCTTGGTAAACGCAATTCTTGTACAGCTATATCTACAGTAGATTTAGCTTGGGAAATAGTGTCAACAATCTGCTTTTCTAAATCATCCCCTAACCGGGTTTGCTGACGATAGGTTTCTTTATATTCTGAAGATTGGGAATTATTAAAGTAAACTTGAATTAAAGGATCTTGGGGTAATGGTGCTAAACGCTGGTTTGATGATTGAACCTGTTGACAACTACCCAAGGTGAATAGCAATAAAAAGATATAAGGAAAATAACGGATTTGTGGGAAAATAAACACAGTAATCTGATAAAAGTAAATTACAGGGATTTTAATGTATTTATATCACACCCTGAATTAATTTCTTCCTTTGCGCCTTTGCGCCTTTGCGTGAAACTCTTACCTAAAAATAGCAATACGTAATTATTATTTATTAATTTTTATGCAAATATATCTAGATTACAGTGCAACTACTCCCACTCGTCCAGAAGCGATCGCAATTATCCAAACAATCCTAACACAACAGTGGGGTAATCCTTCCAGTTTACATGAATGGGGCAACCGTGCAGCTTTGGTTGTGGAAACAGCGAGAATGCAAGTAGCAGGATTAATTAACGCAGTTCCCGAATCTATTATTTTCACGTCTGGGGGAACAGAAGCAGATAATTTAGCAATTATGGGAGTGGCGCGGTGTTACACTACCCCCCAACATATGATCATTTCCAGTGTAGAACATTCCGCCATTTCTGAACCGGCGAAAATGTTAGAAAATTGGGGTTGGGAAGTTACCCGTTTGGGTGTAAATCATCAAGGAAGAGTTAACCCCGAAGATTTAACCGCAGCTTTGCGAGATAACACCGTGTTGGTATCTGTGATTTATGGACAAAGTGAAATAGGAACAGTTCAACCAATTGTAGAATTGGGAAAAATCACGAAAACACACGGCGCTTTATTTCACACAGATGCAGTGCAAGTTGCTGGACGTTTACCGCTAGATGTGCAGACATTACCTGTAGATTTATTGAGTCTATCCAGTCATAAAATCTATGGCGGTTTGGGTGCAGGGGCGTTATATGTGCGTCCTGGAGTGGAATTAATGCCGCTACTGGGTGGGGGTGGACAGGAGAACGGACTGCGTTCAGGGACGCAAGCAACGCCCGCTATTGCTGGATTTGGAGTAGCTGCGGAGTTAGCAGCACAGGAATTAGAGACGGAAAGCGAGAGATTGATCCTATTGCGCGATCGCCTCTTTGCCATTTTAGCAGATGTTCCGGGTTTAATACCCACAGGTGACAAAATTCATCGTTTACCCCATCATCTCAGCTTTTATTTAGAAGCAGCCGACGGAGAAAAAATCAGCGGTAAAACCTTAGTAAGACAGTTAAATTTAGCCGGAATTGGTATTAGTGCAGGTGCGGCTTGCAATAGTGGAAAATTAAACCCTAGTCCCATTTTATTAGCAATGGGATATTCTCAAAAAGCGGCTTTATGTGGAATTAGATTAACTTTAGGAAAACAGACAACAGCAGCGGATATTGATTGGACTGGGATAGTTGTGAAACAGATTTTGCAGAGATTAATCCCCAGTTGATTTTTGGAAATTAGATGTCTTAATTATTTGTATTGATAATATAACGAATAGGTGATAGTAAGTAATTACCAATCACCAATTACCAATTACCAGTTGACAATTAAACACCTAATAATTTGTAGATAATGTTATTGACAAGAGTAAGCGCAAAAGCACCTAAAATTGCACTCCAAATGCCAAAACGTAACCGGAAACCATCTACTAACCAAGCCGCAATACTAAAACAAGCAACAGCAATCATGAAAGTGAAGATACCAGATAATAAGTCAAAGGTGGCTAAATTTGGTATCACAAACAAAAATTTGAGAACTGGCTTCACTAATGCTGTAATAATACCTAAAACTGCGGCAGAAAAAATTGCCTTTTCAGGAGAATCAATTTCCACTCCTAAAGGTAATTTACTAATAATCCACAAACTAACAGCCGTTACTAACCAAACAATTAGCAGCGTCGTAATATCCATTACCAAAACCCCTGAAACGTGAATGTTGATATGACGATAAATACCTGGTTGACTTGGTTTCTTGATCTAAAAATCTTTGTAGCTTAACCAATTATTTATAAATTAGCAGCATTTTTGATGAGAACTGAAATTTATTCTAGATATCTTTAGGTTTACTATCTGCGTTCAAATATATACCGCTATACACAATATTTTATATGTTTAGGATTTACGCCTTGACAGGATTTCTCAAATATGCAATGTGAACTTTATCTATTGTAGGGTGCGTCAGACACAATATTTTCACAAAAAACAGACTTCCTCTATCTGACGCACCCTACTCAATAAGTTATTTTTACTACAAAATAAATAAAAACAGAATTTCTTTTATTTACCACCGTAGAAAAAAGCAATTTCCTTTTCTTTTAAAGGTGCAAAACCAGCTTCAACTAGTTTTTGATCAAGTTCAGCTTGGGGAATATGTTTAGCACCAATCCGAACAATGCGAGAACGCATGGTATTGGATACACCGCTGCGTTGTCTGCCTGATTCTAAACCCATAACTTGTTCATATAGGTCTAATTTAACTATGGGAATAGGAGAACCATCAAAATCAATTCCCCTTGATATCGCCCTATCAATAGCATCAGCACCCGTGGTATTTTCAGTGGTCATGGTAACGTATTTTCAGAGATGTTGAAATATTTTACCAGGGAATAGGGAACAGGGACGGTTCAGCTAGAATAAATTTTTCCGCTATTTCTGCTATATAATTAACTTATCGCTTGATTAATTTACATTAATTTGCTATAGATTCTTTAAACCTACGCACAAAAGTTATTACAGAAATAAATCTTTTCCCAGAAGATAAATTAGCAGAATTATACTTTATCTACTACATCTATAATTATAGTTTGGAGGGTGCTGTACCTTCTGATAACGCACCACAAAATCTGCGATCGCCTACCATGAGCTACACCTATGCACTTCCCAAATCCCCAAAATGCGATCGCCATCCCATACTCCATCTGTAGATTCCTTCCCTAACTACCGTATTTGACCGGAATTCTATATGCTTCAACTAATAGCAAACTCGGTAAATTTCCGTTTGTATGGAGCTTTAAAACCCAAAACTATATCTTGTTTAGGAACTCCAGCTTCTACTAATTCATTAGCTACTCCGATTTCTGTGCCATCGCGTTCAATCCAAATTTTGCCATCTTTAATTTCTACGTAAATAATACAACCAAATATTCGCGTTAGTTCTTGCCAACCAATATTGATAACTTGATAATGATCGCGCTCTGTATCAAATATCAATTTGACTTCTGTTTGATTATTTGGGCGATTTCTTGCGTGACCTTCCAGAATTGTTTGGACTATTTCTTTGTAATTTAGTCTCTCCATATCACAATCTCCTCTTGGTCTGGGTTAAAAATTAGTAATTTTAGGTCATATTCGCCAATTATTCTTTGAATAAACTTCCGACTAAAAAACTCAGATTCCTGCGGAGCGCTTCGCTATCACACTGACAAATCATAGCCGAACACCAACGTGTCTTGCAAAGCAGGCTTAAGTCCTATCACTATACAGGTTAAAATTCAGCTAAAATAATTAAACAGCATAAAGGAGGTGTAATGATCATGCAGGCTATTTTTTGGACCCTAGAAGAAGTTGCCGAAAGGGCTAAACAATTTTACGAAAATGGCATTCGTCAACAAGTGGAATGTGATGATCACATTGGCAAAATGATTGTAATTGATGCGGAAACCGGAGAATACGGAATTGATAAAACTGGTGTAGAAACTGCACTAAAGTTAAAGCAAAAGAAACCAAATGCCAGATTATTTACGATGCGGATTGGTTATGATGTTGCTGTCAGCTTTGGGGGAGCGATTGAGCGTACTGTCAAATGATTTACGGAAGATTGATTGATAGCAAAGCGATTGTGCCAGTAATTTTCCGTTTACCGACACAACGAGATTTTTCTATTAATTTTATTATTGATACTGGATTCAACGACCATCTTACCTTACCACCACAAGCCGTCAGCGCGATGAATCTGCCGTTATATTCCACTACCCTTGCTAGATTAGCCGATGGTAGGGAGACGTTGTTATCTATACATTTAGCAACAATTGTTTGGGACAATCGAGAAAAAGTAGTTCCTATTTTAGCATCTGGTTTTAAACCTTTATTGGGAACGGCTTTGATGGCAGGATATCATCTGGAGATTGATTTTGAAGAGAATGGTTTAGTTTCGTTAGAACAAATCCCACCCTTGATTTCATAGATTCAGGATGAGGGTCGATCTGCTTGCAGCAGTGCTTCACTATCGCACTTTAAGCTGTCTTGGCGATCTCTGCTAGTTTGATTAGTCCTTTAGTTGTCAAATCTTCATCAATGGCGTACCAATGAATACCATAACCAGAGGTCGAAATACGATACATTTTGCGCTCCATATCTGTTGCTTGAGCAAGTCGCTTAGATGCTTGAATAATTGGGATTTGATAAGTTTTTCCATCTACTGATAGAATCATCAACTCTCCATTAAAGTCAATATTTGATATGTTGTATTGCTTATCCATTTTGCCAATTTCTGAATGTTTGCCATTCATCTACTATTTCATCAAAATTTTGCAAGATGATCTTCTTGACTTCCCGCGTGTCTCGTGATGACATTTGATATTGCTATAGAATTAACTTATTGCTTGATTAAGTTACATTAATTTGCTATGGATTCTTCAAACCTACGCACAAAAGTTATTACAGAAATAAATCTTTTCCCAGAAGATAAATTGGCAGAATTATATCACTTTATTCATTATTTTCGATTAGGTGTAGAAATTTCTCAAGTTTCCCCCAACCCAACTATGCAGTTTGCTGGTTGTTGGCATAATATGTCAGATGAAATGTTTGCTGATTTTAATGCAGAAATAAATACACGCCGACAGCAAGCATTTTTAGGGAGAAGAAGTGATGAAGCCAGCCTTGATTGATACTAATATCTTATCGTTTTTCTTCCGTAATCACAGTCTGGTTGTTGAGCGTTTTCAAGCCTATCTTAACGACCATGACAAAATTAACACTAGCATTATCACTTATTATGAAATTGTCAGTGGGTTAAAACATCGTGACGCGCAAAAACAACTCACCTCTTTTCAGGAATTTGTTTCATACAATACGGTTTTACCTCTAAGTACAAGCTCTGCCACAATTTCTGCTGATATTTATGCCAATTTAAGAAATAAAGGAACGCCAATTGATGATATTGATATTCTGATAGCAGGAATTGCCATAGCTAACGATTTGATTATTATCACAAATAATATCAGAGATTTTGGAAAAATAGAAAACTTAGAAATTCGAGATTGGAGTAAGTAATATTACAATATTAGGTTGATTGATTGGTGAGGAAACAAGGGAAAGGCTATCAACCATGGCAAAAAACGTAGGGTGGGTTAGCAACAGCGTAACCCACCGAAAATCAGTAAATAAACATACATAAGGTGCGTTACATTTCATTAACGCACCCTACAAGATCAGGCGATCGCACTAAATTAAGTTGATTGATTTGTGAGGAAACAAGCGATCGCACCTATCAACCACGACAAAAAACGTAGGGTGCGTTAGCGACAGCGTAACGCACCGAAAATCAGTAAATAAACATACATAAGGTGCGTTACATTTCATTAACGCACCCTACAAGATCAGGCGATCGCACTTAAACAAAAATCCAGCCCAGTTATAACATTATAACATTAGGGAACTAGTGTGAATTGAGAAAAAACGTCAATATCAGTTTTAGCAGGTTCAACTGGGTCAATACGACCTCTTGTGATTCGACTCAAATATAGGCCGTTATCTGCTTTGAAAGCCACTTTGCCGTTTGGCAGGTTGACCAGATCAAAGCTAGTATAAGGAGGATCAAGGTTTGGTTTAGCAGCTTCAATTGAGTCAATACGACCTCTTCTGATTCGACTCAAGTATTGACCATTATCTGCTTTCAAAGCTACTTTTCCGTCTGGCAGTTTGACCAGATCAAAGCTAGTATAAGGAGGATCAAGGTTTGGTTTAGCAACTTCAATTGCGTCAATTACACCTCTTCTGATTCGACTCAAGTATTGACCATTATCTCCTTGCAGGGAAATAGCTTTAGCATTGTTAACTCCAACAGTGAAGAAAACACCAAGAGCAAAAACAATTGTCAATGTTGCAGAAATTAGGGTCTTGAAATTTTTTAACATTTGCTTACCTTCTAGACTAACTGAAGATGTGGTTTTTCTTCCCACACTTTTTAGACGTTTTACCCCCCCCATTTGTGAATTTTTCGAGTTACCGGCAAATTCCCCCCCCAAAAAACCACCACAAATCGCCATAACCCTTACCCCTCTTACCTTTTAACCTTCTCCAAAATTCTCTCCACCTCCCCACGCACGGGATACAACAACTGCTGACTCAAAGCCCCTTTATAAGCCCGTTTAGCCCCCGACTTATCCCCCAAGCCTGTTACCCTCCCTAACCAGTAATCAGCCATGGCTGGGTTCAATAACCTCAACTCCTGACATCCTTGAGCAGCTACCTCCCACCACCGTTTACTAGCCTTAGCATTCTTCAAAACTCGATAACTCTCCCCCAACCAGAACGCCGCTGGTACGGATTGCAAATAACCGCCATCCGGTAAAAGCTCCCATGCTTTTTTTAAGGCTTCCACGGCTTCCCGATGTTTACAAGCCAAAATCAACACCTGGCCATGACGTAACCAAGCATCAGCTAACTGGGGTTGTAGTTTTGTCCCCTGTTGGGAAACCTGACAACCCCGTTCAATGTCTGGAAAATATTCCACCAATACCCGCCCCGCAGTCGTCCACATACTCCAGCATTCAGGAAAGCGCGTTAACATCTCCTCCACTATGGAAGCAAGAATCGTTTTACTCTTCTCTGGATGAGGTGCAAAGGGTAAAATTTCACACAAACCCTGATAAATTTTCCGGTCATGGGGATACAGATAATAAGCTTTCTCCATCATTTCCGCCCCTTGCTGGTATTTCCCTGTGTGGAATAAACTCAGCCCATAATAATACCAACCATAGGGATAATTGGGGGATTCTGTGGTAAATTTGGCTAATACCTCCACCCCTTGCGCCCAATCCCCTCGTAGAATGTGATAGTAGGCCAAGAATTTATGGACTTCAACACTATGGGGAACTGTTCCTAGTAAGGAGGTAATCATTTTTTTAGTGATTTTCCCCTCTTCACCGGATACCATTCTCGCCAGCAAACGTTGATCAATTTGTCGTTGTATTACCCGAAAATCATCACCAGCTAGGGCTATAAGGCTGTTAAACCTCTCTTTTGCTGTTTGTATATCCCCCACCACCATCAGGGCATCATAGCTGTAAATCAGGGACATAACATCATCTGGATTGATTGCTAAAACCGGCTCTAGGCTGCGGAGAATACCCAGGGGATTTTCTACATTTTGATATACCTGTGACAAAGCCAGTCGGTGAAATACTTGATCAGGTTCTAAACTAGCCGCTAAATTAAAGGCTGTGAGAGCTTTTTCATTGTCACCTTCGCAAACTGCAATCAATCCTTTTATATGATACTGACTTCCTGGATTTTCAGACAAAAATAGGGCTGTATCATATACTTGTAAAGCCTCTTTTTTTTGTCCCATTAACTGCAATATTTTCCCGAATTTTAGATGGACATCAAGTGGTTGAGGTTGTCGTTCAATTACTTGATTATATTCGATAATGGCTTGTGACCATTTTCCTATTTCGTAAAGCAAATCAGCTAATTCTAATCTTTTTTTCCATCCTTGAGGATATTTTTCAATGTACTTGTTTAAAGTGATAATTTTCTGCTGTTGTCTGGCTGATTTTTCCTCTATAAATAACTGAGTATTCATCTTTATACCAGATGAATCTGTGAATTGTACCAATGATGCGGTAAAGGCTTCCAGACATATTAAAGTTACTTTATAGTTAATTTCTTGCTGTTGAGTTTTTGTGGGTATTGATGATTCCTCATCATGATTCCATATTTGCTCAGATTCTAATTCTTCTACTATTGGAATCACGGTGTTTAATGGTGAAAGGGAATCAAAAGCAGTGTTATCTTCCCCCGCAATATACTTCTTTAAATGCTGTTTTAGAATCTTTCGCGCTTCTTGAATACGTTTACGAACGTTATCCTCAGAAATGGTGAGTTGTTTAGCGATATTTGGATAGGATTTGTTTTGACAACAATGTAAAATCAAAGGATAGCGCAATCTATCAGGTAAAGATGCAATTTTATACTTGAGATATGCCGCCATTTCCAGATTTAAAAGCCAGGATTCAGGAGGTTGTAAATTAGAAGTAAGTATTGGATGATCTGCAAATTGAATGTCGTCAATATTATCAATTTTTGTAACTTCTCGTTGACGTTTTCGATAGACATCAATGCAATAGTTATAAGTAATTTGAGATAACCACGATTTAGGATGTTCAATGTCATTTGTAGATTGTGTCCATTGACCCCAAGCTTTAAGCATTACCTGATTGACTACATCTTCTGTATCATGGTAATTATCGTCGAGCCATTTTAAACAACAGTTGTAAAGATAACCTTGATGTAGGTCCCATAATTGCCAAAAATCCTGACAATTATTTGGAGTTTTATCGCCAAATTGGCTTTTTTCTGGCAATATATTCCTGTTTCCCATCTCTGATGACAAAAACAAGAGTTCTTGTTTTGGCTCTACCGACATAGATGAATTACTGTTCATTTTTAACAAGATGAAGGATAATGCACTGTGTACAGTTT
>NZ_VILC01000055.1:0-20207 GCF_009712065.1 Aphanizomenon sp. UHCC 0183
AGAGATTAGTTGTAGCTAATTTAAGCAACTCCGACCAACTCAAGGTATCTGATTTATGATCTGCTGTCTCACAATGAATAACTAAATTCCATTGCTGCTGTGGGTTTTTCTTAGTTTTATCTGCTAGAATTTCCGCATTGCAAATTACTTGCAGCAGCGCTTGCTTCTTTCCGCCATCTTTCTTATTGTGCATTTGTCGGCTTTTTTGTACCACCTGTCAAACAAACTATCCCTATCCCCAAAGTTGCTAAAGTCCAATTTTTCCAAATATTCAATAAAATCACATTCAAAATTACTAGGAAGGTTTACAAAATGGTGTTTACTAAGTTACAAGTAACACCATAGTTTGTTATTACGCAATCATTCAACATTACTCCAGAAAAATTTCGTTTGGAAACAACCGTCAACCGTCAACCGTCAACCGTCAACCGTCAACCGTCAACCAAAAAATTTATGGTATTACAAGTAGAAAACAACACTTACGAAGCGAAAACCCAAGAAATTGCTAAACAAGTTCTAGCTGCTACCCAGGAAAATCGCTCATTTTTGGCTGCTTTACGGGATCAAATGCGTTGGGATGATAAATTGCTCGATTGGGCTATGAGTAATCCAGGTTTACGGGTACAATTATTTCGGTTTATAGATACCTTGCCCGCTTTACATAGTAAATCAGAAATTGCCTCCCATTTGCAAGAATATTTGGGAGATGATTCCGTAGAATTACCCGCAGCTTTGAAAGGAATCTTAAACTTTGCTAACCCTGATTCTATGCCCGCACAGGTAGCCGCGACAACAGTGGGAACTGCGGTGGAAACTTTAGCACATAAATATATTTCTGGGGAAAATATCAAGCAAGTCATCAAAACCGTTGAGAGACTGCGAAAAGACAAAATGGCTTTCACCATTGACCTCCTCGGTGAAGCGGTAATTACTGAATTAGAAGCGCAATCTTATTTAGAAAGATACCTGGAATTGATGCAGCATTTGGTGGAAGCATCCAAAAATTGGGGGAAAATTCCGGCTATTGATGAAGCTGACGGCGAAAATATCCCCAAAGTTCAGGTTTCTGTCAAATTAACGGCGTTTTATTCCCAATTTGATCCTTTGGATGCCCAAGGTAGTGAAGCACGAGTCAGCAATCATATTCGGACTTTACTCCGTCGCGCTCAAGAATTAGGTGCAGCAGTCCATTTTGACATGGAACAATACGCCTATAAAGATATCACGTTCAATATTCTCAAAAAGCTATTACTAGAAGAGGAATTCCGTCAACGCACAGATATTGGGATGACAATACAAGCATATCTGCGGGATAGTGAACAAGACGCTAGAGATATTATTGCTTGGTTAAAACAACGGGGTTATCCTCTCACCATTCGTCTAGTTAAAGGTGCGTATTGGGACCAAGAAACCATCAAAGCTACTCAAAAGCATTGGCCACAACCAGTTTACAATGACAAAGTCGCCACCGATGCCAATTTTGAGGCGATAACTCAGCTATTGCTAGAAAATCATCAGTATGTCTATTCTGCCATAGGTAGTCATAATGTGCGATCGCAATCTCGCGCCATAGCAATTGCCGAAAATCTCAATGTTCCCCGTCGTCGTTTTGAAATGCAAGTTCTGTACGGCATGGGTGATAAAATCGCCAAAGCTTTGGTAGATAAAGGTTATCGCGTGCGGGTTTATTGTCCCTACGGTGACTTGTTACCAGGAATGGCTTATTTGATTCGGCGGTTGTTGGAAAATACGGCGAATAGTTCGTTTTTACGGCAAAATCTGGAAAATCGTCCGGTTGAGGAGTTGTTAGCAGCCCCAATTATGTCTCACGCAGAGGCGCAGAGTCGCAGGGAGGAGGAAGGAGGTTTTGTTGGTGTTGCGGATACTGATTTTGCGGAGGAGGAGAGAAGGAAGAGGTCGAGTTTGGCTTTTGCAAATGTGCGTCAGCAGTTGGGAAAAACTTATTTACCTTTGCTAAATGGGGAATATGTGAATACTGCAACTTTTGTTGATTCTCTTAATCCTTCTAATTTTAGTCAGGTTGTTGGTAAGGTGGGTTTGCTGAGTGTTGAACAGGCTGAGGAAGCAATGAAGTTTGCTAAAGCTGCTTTTCCGGCTTGGAAGAAAACTCCGGTTAAGCAACGCGCGGATATTTTGCGGAAGGCTGGGGAGTTAATGGAGGAACGACGCGCTGAACTTTCAGCTTGGATAGTTTTGGAGGTGGGAAAACCTGTTAAGGAAGCTGACGCGGAGGTTTCGGAAGCTATTGATTTTTGTCTTTATTATGCTGCGGAAATGGAACGGTTAGATAAAGGTGTAATTTATGATGTGGTTGGGGAAACTAATCGTTATATTTACCAGCCGAAAGGTATCGCTGTTGTCATTTCTCCCTGGAATTTTCCTTTGGCTATTGCTTGCGGTATGACTGTTGCGGCTTTGGTTTCAGGAAATTGTACTTTACTCAAACCGGCAGAAACTTCTTCTGTGATTACTGCAAAGTTGACGGAAATACTCATAGAAGCTGGAATCCCTAAAGGTGTTTTTCAATACGTTCCTGGTAAGGGTTCGCAGGTAGGCGCTTATTTGGTTAATCATCCTGATACTCATGTGATTGCTTTTACTGGTTCTCAGGAAGTAGGATGTAGAATTTACGCAGAAGCCGCAATTCTCAAACCCGGTCAAAAGCACCTCAAAAAAGTAATTGCGGAGATGGGTGGCAAGAATGGCATTATTGTGGATGAAAGTGCTGATTTAGACCAGGCTGTTGTCGGCGTTGTGCAATCGGCTTTTGGTTATAGTGGACAAAAATGTTCTGCTTGTTCACGGGTGATTGTCCTTGAACCTATTTATGATGCTTTTGTGGAAAGGTTGGTAGAAGCAACTAAATCTTTGAATATTGGAGAAACGGAATTACCCAGTACCCAAGTTGGTCCGGTGATTGATGCTATTTCGCGCGATCGCATTTTGGATTATATTCAAAAAGGTAAACAAGAAGCAAAAGTCGCCTTAGAATTACCCGCACCCAGTCAAGGTTATTTTATCGGTCCGGTGATTTTTTCGGAAGTACCCGCAGATGGAGTTATCGCCCAGCAGGAAATATTTGGACCTGTCTTAGCAGTAATTCGGGTGAAAGATTTTCAAGAAGCAATAGATGTTGCTAACGGCACAAACTACGCTTTAACCGGTGGTCTTTATTCTCGCACACCTTCCCACATTGAACAAGCACAAGCAGAATTTGAAGTGGGGAATTTATACATTAACCGAAATATTACTGGAGCGATCGTTTCTCGTCAACCTTTCGGCGGTTTCAAACTTTCTGGAGTCGGTTCAAAAGCCGGCGGACCAGATTACCTCTTGCAATTCCTAGAACCACGTCACATCACAGAAAACATCCAACGTCAAGGTTTTGCCCCAATTGAGGGTGCAGACTAACTTTATAATACACAAAGATCCCCGACTTCTTCAAGAAGTCGGGGATCTAAAACTAATTATCTATTTTTGGGACACTCAGGTAGGCTTTTACCAGCGTAGTTACAATCAAAATAAATTAATGCTTCTCTACTAGATTTAAAGCTTCTAGTTTTAGAGGATGGATCTTTTTTGGGATTTGCTTTATCAGACCAAATTTTTAAGTAGTAACTGCTACCATCATCAGTAGACCATAATTCATAAATATAGTCACCTCCTCTACCTTCACCTCTCAAATAGTCGGCTAGTGCTGTATTTGATATAGATAGAAGGGTAGATATAGCCAAGATGGGAACTAGGGCTATTTTCAATAGTTGACTTGTTTTCATAGACACACCAATTATCATTTGCATTTACAGCATAGCGTGATTGCATATCCTTGTCTAGAATTTAACTTTGCATTTTTGCGTCTTAGCGAAAAATAAAAATGTTATTAATACCATCAATTTATGATAAAAGTCCGGGATCTTTTTTATCCTGTCAATCCTTAAATCCTGTTAATCCTGATTCTGACAAATTATGATATTTTGATGTTAAAATATGAAATCAGGGTTTCTCTATATTTATGGGTAAAAAAGATGATATTAAACAAGTTGATTCAATTGCTAGAGAATTTCGGATGTCAGCAGAATTAAGAAATGCTTTTGGTATATTTCTGGAGGAAGAAAAAAGAAATGGTTATGGTGGAACTTTAAACGATAGAGGTGATTTTACTTATTCAGAACTCCGTCAGAAAGCTAAAGAATTTTTAGAGGATATTAATTATGACTCCTAAAACATCTATTGCTAATTCAATACTAAATCTAAATCAAATTATTCAACCAATTATTGGCGAAACTTGCCATCAAATTACATTTAGTTATGGGGATGAATTACAGTTACATTTTGGTGAAATGACTGCCTACAATCATCCTAAATTAGCACATTTACGCAAAGGAAGCTGGCAACTTAGCACTAGGGCTACACCTTGGTATTTAAGGATAAGGAAGGGTTCTTTCTGGAGTTTATCTATGTTAGTAAATAATCAAAATGCTGTGGAATTTGCTAAAATACAGTTACAGTGTTTGGAAAACACGAAACTGACTAATTTTGTCACTCTTGCTAAGAGTAATGAGATGAAAATTACTTTATCATTTGAGGGTGGTTACGAACTAATTTTAGAGCCAGATTTAGAAGATGATTCTGGACTTGCTTATTGGGAATTAATGATGCCAAATGAGCAAATTTTAACCGTTGGTCCGGGAATGTTTTGGGAATGTAAATCAATTCATGAACCTTATTAGTCTGGATATTTAAGTAGGTTAGCATTGAAAATCTTCGTTATGGCAAGGCAAGAGGCACTCATGCAAGAGGCAAGAGTGAAGAGGGTTTGGGCGATTTTACTTTTCTTTACATAGATTGGTTTTATTGTGTTCACCTACTTAAATTCAGATACAATTTCCGTTTCAAATTATAATTACTAATTAACAATGTATAGCTGCGTGTCTTGCTTAAAACAAACACTTTTGTTTTCGTATTAGCGCAAAATCCAAATCAAATAGTAACATCCTTAAGATAGATACCATCTCTCTAAAAATATGCAAGAATGAAGGTAGAAATATCTGTTAAAAACAACTTAACACCATTCTCTATTTTTGACTCCTGACTCCTATTCCCAGGGGGGTGAGACTATGATTGATACAAGTAACGATATAAGAATTATTTCTTTAGTTCCTAGTGCTACGGAAATCGTGGCCAAACTGGGCTTGTTTAATGCTATGGTAGGGCGATCGCATGAATGTGACTATCCTCCCGAAATCGTCAATCTTCCAGTTTGTACCCAAGCGCGTTTGAATGGTGACGCTAATAGCCATTCTATTCACAAAGAAGCCGACAATCTATTACAATCTGCTTTGGGTATTTACAAAATCAAAGTGGATGTTTTAGAGAAACTGCACCCTACCCATATTATCACTCAAGATCAATGTGATGTCTGCGCCATCAGTTTACCAGAGGTAGAAAAAGCAGTTGCCCAACTTACCCACAGTTCGCCACACATTATTTCTCTACAACCCAATACATTACAGGATACTTGGGGTGATATTGAACGGGTTAGCCACGCATTTGGTGTAGATTCAGTAGAAATACTGGAGAATCTAGAAGCCCGTGTCAGAATTTGCAAGCGTAGACTACAAGGACTTTCCACCGCCGAACTGCCTAAAGTCGTGTGCATTGAATGGACTGATCCTTTGATGACTGCTGCAAATTGGGTTCCTGAATTAATTAACTTAGCAGGAGGAAGACCATTATTTAGCATCACTGGTAAACCTGCTGCTCATGTCAAATGGGAAACATTAGTAGATAGTAATCCAGATGTGATTATTTTCATGCCCTGTGGCTTTGATTTGCAACGAACTCAGCAAGAAGCAGAATTATTAACTCAACGTCCAGAATGGAAGAAACTCCACGCTGCTCAAACAGGAAGAGTATTTATTACCGATGGTAACGCTTACTTTAACCGTCCTGGTCCGCGATTAGTAGATTCTGTGGAAATTTTAGCAGAAATATTGCACCCAGATATTTTTGACTATGGTTATAAGGGTAGTGCTTGGCAAATTTTGTAATTATTGCCATCAGGGGTAAGTTAAACGGGCGGTTAGAAACCGCGTCTACACAAGCAAAACCCACCTGCGTGGGTTTCAAATCCTTGATTTTTTCGTTAGTCCGCGCAGGCGGACTTTGTTTGTATAGCAGTGTATCCCTGACGGGAGCCGGAGGCATCTTTCCATTCGCCAAGCATTAAGTTGACACTAACTTCTGCTGTATCTGTGTTTGACACCTATAGGAAAATATTCAGTATCACCAATGGGTTTTAATTCTACTACAGGAGTTTGATATTGTAGAGGGACATAATTCGCAAATTCACTATTTAAACGCAATAATTGGGCAAGAATAGCCGCAGTAATAGATAATCTTTTTTCCTCTTGATTTTCAATTCCTGGTGCTAATTCTACTACTACAGATAAAAAGCGATTTTTATCGGCATCTTCTTTTACCTGGATAACAAACTTACCCGTTACCCATTCTCTAATGATTGGTTGTTCTAGTCCGACTGTGACATTTTCTGGATAAATATTTGCGCCAAAATAGGAAACTGTAAAGTTAGAACGTCCAAAAACATAGACAAAAGGTAATTGATGAATTCCGCGATGATTTTCTAATTCTGTAATAGGATTAAAACCCCATTCTGCTAAGAATTCTAGCATTTCTGTGTAGGTAATTAAGCCACCTTGGTCAAAAATGCTATATCTAATTAAAGGCACACCATTATTCCCAGAAAATAGTAAATTTCCATCTTCTACTTCAAAAAAACGACTGCAAGGATCATATTGAACTAAAGTAGGTAATCGGGATTCTCCAAATAATGCTTTAGCTGCGGCAGGTGTGGCTGCTAAAAACCGCCGAATACAAATACTTAAAGGGGTTTCATTGCCTAAAACTCCTGCGTCTGCTGTTCCATACATGGAAGCAAAATCATCATAGAGATTTTCCGAACCTATTCTTTCTCCAACTAAATTGCGCCATTCTTCACTGAATACTTCCCCTGCCATGACTAATTTAATGTGATATTGTCCCCACTGCATTCCATTGGCAATACCCGTATCAATCACATCTTTGAGAAATGGTGGATATCCTAATAGAACAACTTGCTCAAAATTACCGCCTAATTCCTGGACAATTCGCAAAATTTCTGTTTTATTATTCCCTGGGGTAATGACGGTAATTGGATAACCTTTAGCGGCTAAATGACGACAGCAATTAGTGGTAAACATTCCACCAACCCAAGTTCCCAAGGTAAAACAAATTACTGCTAAACTGGGTTTAGTATCGGCATGAAAACTATCATGAAAAATTTGTTCAAAGCGGGTGGCTATTTCTAGTTCGTCGGTGATGAAACGTGGCCAAAATGTAGGTTTACCCGTTGAGCCAGAGGAAGCGGCAATCATATCACAGCTTCCTACTTTTCCATTATTACACAATTGGGGCAAAGAATAACGGGAAATATAATTTTCTTTATTAATTTTTGGTAAGTTTTGGAAATCTGCTAATGTTTGAATATTTTGAGGATTTATGCCTCGTTCTGCTAAAAATGCCCGATAAGCGGGTACACTAGCAGCTACATCTTGAAATAATCTCAAAGCTATTTCTTGGCTATCAATATTCAGGTGCTGTTTTAGTTTGTCTGTTAAGGGAGTTGAGATAAAATCTTCTAATCCTAAGATTGCCCTTGATGTTGATATTTGTGGTTTCATAAAGCTGGTTTGTCCAAAAAATCTGGTTGTTCTTTCTCAGAATTCTATCTATAAATGTAACTTTTTAGTAACCTATGGGATTTACCCACTGTACAGACTTACCATCATATCAATAAACGAAATTGCGTCGTTTTCGGCTTTGGGAATAACTGATTGAGTAGGGTGCGTCAGATAGAGGAAATCTGTTTTTTACAAAATTATCGGGTCTGACGCACCCTACAAGAGATAAAATTCTGGAATTGGCGAACTGGTAAGCTAATCTCAACTATGAGAGGTGATACAAATTCAGTGGAAGCGATCGCTATTAGTCTAGATCAAAAATTTCTTGCTAGTAGTAGCGAGGATGGGACAATTAGAATCTGGCAATTACCATAAAAATTTTAGCTGTTAGAGGCTACGGGAACGTAAATTACCTCGTTGCTTTTGTAGCCATTGATAACTCTCCATTTATCTTCCCGGATCATGCAAATATATTGCAGTCAACAACACATAAATAATGGCGGTCATCGTTTTTGTACCCAGTGCGGTGAAGCATTACCTTTGACGGTGGGACAAGTTATTGATAATCGTTATGAAATTGCGCGGATATTAGGACAAGGTGGTTTTGGCCGCAGTTATTTAGCGATTGATCGGCAAAAATCTCGAAAAACTTGCGTTTTAAAGGAATTTGCCCCCAATGTTGTTAAACCCCAGGAGTTACAAAAGGCTAAGGAACTGTTTGAACGGGAAGCAAGTGTCCTCAAAAAAATCCAACATCCCCAAATTCCCCGGTTTCATGCTTCTTTTTCCGCCAAAATTGGGACTAAGGATTTTTTCTTTTTGGTGCAAGATTATATTGAGGGTGATAATTATGACCAATTATTTGAACAGCGTCGGGGTCAAGGACAGTCTTTTAGTGAGGAGGAGGTAATTAATTTACTACATAATGTTCTGCCTGTGCTAACTTATATTCATTCTTTAGATATAGTTCACCGCGATATTTCCCCGGATAATTTGATTTTGCGCCAAAGTGATAATTTACCCGTATTGATTGATTTTGGAGGTGTTAAACAGTTACCAGCTTCTCAGGGTTTTTGGCGGACACAATTGGCTGTCAATGCGACTTTGTTAGGTAAGAAGGGATACGCACCAGAGGAACAGTTACTTCAGGGAAAAGTTTATAAAAACAGTGACTTTTATGCGTTAGGGGTGACGGCTTTGGTATTAATGACGGGGAAAGAACCACATTTACTTTATGATAGCTTTAATGGGGTTTGGCTTTGGGGTAAGGAAATTAAGGTTAGTCCCAAATTAGAGACTGTCTTGAAAAAGATGTTGGCATATAAGCCGAGCGATCGCTATCAAAAAGCCGAACAAGTTATTAAAGATTTACCTTTACCATCTACCTCATCTACACCACAGATTATGCAAACTTCTAACAATAATCCCAATCCCTATATTACTAAGTTGAAAACACAGGTGGTAGCACCAGGAATAAAGCGCGTTCGCAGTATTCATGGTGGTGTCCACAATCAGACAAGTTTGTTTGTTCAGAAAATACCCATGCCAAAATGGTTGCGTCCTTTTATGGTTAGCTTTATTATGACTACGGTAATGTTGTCAACAGGTGCGGGTATGTTTGCTTTAGGAAATTTTGCAGTTAAGGGAATAACCTCAATTAAAGTTCCGCAAGTTGAACTTCCCAAAATCCCATCTAAGCATGATTCTAAAGATGAAAAAAATCAAACTAATCGCACTATTCAACAGGTGTTTAGTCGTCTACAACAGTTAGAAATTTCTCCGGCATTTTTTACTAATACCGTTAATGAAGTTTTTTATGCCGAAAAACCAGAATTAAACAACCGCAAGTTAACTCAAAACCCCGAAGACGCAGCTTTGAGATCACAATGGAATGCGATCGCTAATAAGTTATTAAATAATCTAGAAAAGGCTAATTTAAGTGAACCTGCTAGAAAGAAAATAGGTAGTTATAGTCAACAGGATTCCCAACGCTGGGAACAGTTAGCCAAAGCGGGAAAATTAGGTAATTATAAATCTTTTCAGGATTTACGTGCAGATACATATCAGACCTTTGACCCGTTGTTTCCTGGTCAGGAACGCGGGAAACTAAATCAAAAAACTTTTCTGCAAATCTGGTATGCGATCGCATCTGATAAAGTAGAAAATAAGTAATGGGTAATGGGTAATGGGTAATGGGTAATGGGTAATGGGTAATGGGTAATGGGTAATTTGTCAGAACTGACAACTAACAACTGACAACTAACAACTGACAACTGACAACTAACAACTAACAACTGACAACTGACAACTGACAACTGACAACTGACAACTGACAACTAACAACTGACTAATGACTAATGACCAATGACTAATATATACTGTTCTCAAGGGCATCAAAATCCGTCGGGTAGTAGGTTTTGTCTCCAATGTGGAGACAGAATTGGCAGCGTACCGACATCTGGAAATCAAGGTATTCAAGCGGGACAAACTTTAGGCGATCGCTATGTTATTATTCGGCAAATTGGTCAAGGAGGATTTGGCAAAACCTACTTAGCAGAAGACCTTAACCGCTTTCGAGAAGCTTGTGTTTTAAAAGAATTTTCTCCCCAGGTACAAACTCCCTACATTGTCCAAAAAGCCGAAGAACTTTTTCAGCGAGAAGCAAGTGTACTTTACAAACTACAACATCCTCAAATTCCCCGATTTCGGGAACTATTACGGATCAACTTACAAGGGAAAGAAAGTCTTTTTCTAGTTCAAGATTATATAGATGGTGAAACTTATAATTCCTTATTAAATAGTCGGCAAAAACAGGGTTTAAAATTTAGAGAAATAGAAATCCGCCAATTATTACAGCAAATTTTACCAGTATTAGAATATATTCACGCCCTGGGGGTTATTCATCGTGATATTTCTCCTGATAATTTAATGCTTCGGAGTAGTGATAAATTACCAGTATTAATTGATTTTGGAGGTGTTAAACAAGTAGCCGCCACCGTCGCCTCTCAATATTACCAAACAGGGGGAATAGCATCTCCCACAAATGGCACTTTGTTAGGAAAAATAGGATTTGCACCTCCAGAACAGATGCAAACTGGTATGGTGTCCACCCACAGTGACTTATATGCTTTAGCCGTCACAACGTTAGTTTTACTGACAGGTAAACAACCCCAAGAGTTAATTGATACTTATAATTTTAGTTGGCAATGGCGACGGGAAATCAGCCTCAGTTCCGCACTTGGACAAATCATAGACAAAATGTTATCACCAATTGCCAGCGATCGCTATCAAACAGCCCGTCAACTTCTCCAAGTCCTCAACCCTCAATCTGTTAGCTATCCGCAAACTCAACCCCCCACATCTGCTACAGTTGCTATTTCTCCCCCGAAAATCCCCGTTCCTGAACCCGTGATGATTCCCACTCCTCCCCAACCAGGTATTTGGACAGGAAAAAATGTTTTGATTCTCGTTTTTTTCCTGACTATTGGGAGTTATTTATATTGGCAAAAACTTAAAACCCCTACCAACAATTTACAGGGAAATAACCCGATAATTTTACCCAGTCCCTATTCCACCGAAACAGAAAAAACAGAAGTAACTTTTTCACCGGAAGAAAGACGACGCAAACAAAAATTGAGCGATAGCGAAGCGCTCCGTAGGAATCGCCGTGAAGAATTAGATATAAATTATCAATTTTATGTTAAGCTAGTAAACCAACTTTTCCGCGAAAAATATCCCAATTTAAAGGGGCGTATTCTGAGTGATAATCCAGAAGATGAAAATTTAAGGGCAGAATGGGATCAAACCGCCGCTGAAGTCCTAGAAAAGCTATCAGCCATCACTGCTGACTCCCGCCGTCAACTGGGAAATTATACTGGGGATGAACGCACCACATGGAAAGCTCAAATCAATCAAATCAACGTTGGTAGTCGGGTAGTCGGTCTTTATATGATTTAGGTGATGCAGCTTTTTTCAGTGAATTTCCCGAACAAAAGAGTAAAAGTTTTATTAAACAACCCATTGGACAAGTTTGGTACGCATTTGTCAATGATCAACTTAACGCCATTCTTGACAAAAGCATATTGGAAACAATAGTCTTTCCTGAAGGCACTACAGGTAAAACAGTGAGTGGAACTCTCCAACCAGGAAAAGGTAAAGTTTTTATTGTTGGACTAGCCAAAGATCAAAATATGGAAGTGAAACTAGAAGCAAATTCAAAAGTTTTACTCTCAATTTATTCCCCCTCTGGGAAAAACCCATTACTACAAGACTCTCAAACACGGACGATATCTGCAACATTACCAGAAAAAGGATTTTATGAATTTGTTGTTGTTTCCACAGCCTCAGAATCCGTAGATTATCAACTCACCCTAACCGCAGAAAATCCCCCAGAACCAGAACCCTCAGAAACACCAACAGAAGAACCAACAGCAGAACCAACTCCCACAGAAACACCCACACCTGAAAGTAATTAGGACTTACGGATAGCGTAGCGTAAGCCATAAAAATTACAGCCGTTTCCAATTATATGACGTATATCATAGCCCCCTCATCGCTTGCGGGGAGGGGGTTGGGGGTGGGGTTCTTGTACCTCATAACATGGGGAAGTGCTGTATCTGTGAGGTCTAAGAGTAGCCCGCCTGGGAATGAATTCCCAGTCTAAGGGACTTCCAAATAAAAAAATACTCAACCACCTAACGCAAAAATCTCTCAAACCCTTATTCCTCTGTGTCCTCTGCGCCTCTGTGGTTCGTTAATCAGGATAATTTATTTCTTGGAAGTCCCTAATAGCATTAACGTAAAACCCATAGCCCGCCTGGGAATGAATTCCCAGTCTAAGTAGGTGAGCGTTGAAAATTGTCGTTATGGCAAGGCAAAAGGCAAGAGGCAAGAGGCAAGAGTGAAGAGGGTTTGGGCGATTTTACATTTCTTTACACAGTTTGGTTTTATTGTGTTCACCTACTTAATAGCAGAAGTTGTCTTTTGATGACTAAATAACCCAGAAATTTTTGAGTAAACTTTAGTTTACTTTCGCTATTAGCCCGGAAATTCATTTCTGGGTGGGTGTGGAAGCCAACAAATAAGCCATCTGTAGCCTAAGTTGACACCAATGAAGCTCTTGCTTTACCCCTACACATCTGGGTTCTTTGTCATTTGGCAAAAGTTTAAATCTCACCCATGTTTAGTATAAGAGACTTCCAAGAAATAAATTATCCTAAGAGGGTGTTTGAAAAGTTATGGTTGATGTATCAAATATTTTTTACCCCTCCCTAACCCTCCCCTTGTAAAGGGGAGGGAACTGGATTTTTATTGTTTCCCCCCTTTACAAGGGGAAAGGGGGGTAGCAATGTGATGAAAATTACGGAATACCACTTTTCAAACATCCTCTAAGAAACGAACCACAGAGGCACAGAGTACACAGAGAGAGAATTTCTGCATCAGTTTTGGGACATTTTTTTATTTGGAAGTCTCTAAATAGCATAATCCTTGACAAGAAACCATTGCTAGACATACTATATACTTATTCTGCTTATATACAGGCTTGTTTCTTCCTTGCGCCTTTTCTTCTTAGCATCTTTGCGCGAAACAAAACATAATTACCAAGTTGGATCACTAAAAAGATGCACCGTCAACTTCTCTTTTCCCGGTGGAACTGCGGTAATACAAGCCCGAATAATTTCCCCATCATCTAACTCTACAGTACAAGCGTGACAAGTCCCCATCAGACAACCCGTAGGAATTGATACCCCAGCCCGTTCCGCCACATCTAACAACGGTTCTCCTACTTCAGCATTTACAGTAATATCATCTGGTAAAAAATTAATTTGCATAGTTATAACGGGTTTTTATTGCTTAAAAAATAGTTAAAAAGAGTAATTACGAATTATGCCCCTAATCATCTTGACACAAAGTGCGGTAACTTTGCTCTCTATAGCCATCTTTCCTAGTCATATTTGGATTATACAGTAAATAATCTTTTAAAATATGGCAATTACTTTTCAATAAACTTTCTAATGTAATATCTGACAACTTGCGTAAAATTACATTATCTTTATCACTACCAGCAGCCAATATTTGACCATCTGGACTAAAACTAACACTACTCAACTCTTCAGAATCACCTTTTAATATCATCAATAAAACACCTTCTTGATTCCACAACCTGAGTTTATTATCACTGCTTACTGCTAGAGTTTGACCATCTGGACTAAACTTAACACCAATAAAAGCATCACCATACCCCATCAGAGTTTTTTGTAAAATACCATTCTCACCCCAAATTTTCACCGTACTATCAAGGCTAACTGAAGCTAATAATTTACCATCAGGCGACCATGCTACACCATTTACCCTGCGAGTATGACCAGTTAAATTTTTGATAACTTCCCCATTCCTTGTCCATATTTTTACTGATTTATCATCACTAACAGAGGCTAAAAATTTACCATTAGGACTAAAACTCACCCAATTAACAGCATCAGTATGACCATTTAAAGTTTTGAGTAAAGTCCCATCTCGACTCCATAATTTAATTGTTTTATCCTTACTAGCAGAGGCGATAATTTTACCATCAGGCGACCACGCTACACCCCACACTTGATCATTGTGACCCGTGAATATTTTTAGTAATTTACCATCTCGATTCCAGATTTTTATTGTTTTATCCAGACAACCACCAACAATAGCATTACTATCAGGACTAAAACTAATACTTGTCACCCAATCATCATTAGTTTGGGGATGATGTAAAGTCAGACTATCCCAATGCCATAAAATAATATTTTTATCCCTACCAGCAGATGCTAGAGTTAGTCCATCAGGGCTAAAACTGACACTATTTACCCAACTATTATGTCCTCTCAGAGTTTCTATTAAATTACCATCAAGACTCCAAATTTTAATTGTTTCATCCATACTCGCAGATGCCAGAGTATGTCCATCATTACTAAAATCAATACTAATAACACCGCTGCTGTGTCCAGAAAGAATTTTGAGCAAAGTACCATCTCGACTCCATAATCTGATTTTTTTATCCATACTAGCAGAAGCAAGAATTTCACTATTAGGAGACCAATCTATAGCGACAACAGCATCTTTATACCCCGACAAAGTTTTGAGTAACTGACCTTCTCGACTCCACAATTTTATTGTTTTGTCAGCACTACTAGAAGCGAGGATTTTACCATCATGTGACCAAGCTACAGCTAAAACAGCATCTTTATGACCTACTAAAGTTTTTAGTAGCTTACCTTCTTGACTCCAAAGTTTGATAGTCTGATCTGTACTAGCAGATGCGATAATTTTTTCATGAGGATGAAAACTCACACTATTTACTACAGATGTATGACCGAGTAAGGTTTTTACGAGTTTACCTTTTCGATTCCACAGTTTAATTGTTTTGTCTTGACTAGCAGAAGCTAACATTTGACTATCAGGAGACCAAGATAGACTATTTATCACATCATCATGTCCTGATAAAGTCCTCACTAAAATTCCATTAGGACTCCAAAGATTAATTGTTGTATCTGCACTAGCTGAAGCTATTAAAGATTTATCAGCACTAAATGTCACCATTCTCACCCCCGATAAATGACCTTCTAGGCGGTTACGTTCTTTGACTCCGTAAACCGCTTGATATAGTGCGGTTAATACCCTTTCTTGAGTAAAAGTATTTCTCCATAGAGTTTTTTTTAATTTTCTCCCTGCTTTTAAACTTTCTTTAAGGGCATCAATACCTTTTTGAGAAGCAAATAAAGCCTCACTGGACGCACTTAGAGTTTTCATTTCACTATCTGTAGACGTAATCACAGAAGTAGTTAAGCCAAAGATAGCAATAATAGAAGCTGTTAAGGCTATTTTTAGAGCAATATTTAATCTAATTGCACTTAAACGTTGTTTTTCCTGGCTATCGGCTAATTTTGCAACCAACTCTTTTTCTTTTAATTCTGTTCGCAAATGTTGAATTTCTGTTTGACTTTCTTCTTCTCGCTTGCGTAATTCTCGTAATTCTGCCAGTAAATTATCTCCTTGGGGATTGTGGATATGTTCTAAACTAAAACCGATTTGATTTTTTCTTAATTCACTTTTAAGACGTTCAATTTCTTGATAACTATTTCTAACTTTATCCCGTAATGTATTAATTTGTATCTGTAATCCAGATTCTTGTCGTTGTAAATGACGGATTAAGCTGACTAAATAATCATGAATTAATTGATAGCGTTCAGGAACATTGGGAAATATCACAACTAACCCAGAGCGAATTAAAATATCTAAAATTAACTCTAATTTACTAGAATCTTCTAACTCTGAGAGTTCTAATTTTAATTCTGCACGGGTTTTAAAAGGTCTTTTGTTATTATTATCTGTTAATAAGTATAAAACTAAGAGAGCAGCCCGTTCGTTTTCTCTCCCACATTCTTTAATTAATTCTTGAATATATGTTTGAATTAACTTATTGGGACGATAGGGTTCATACTGTGCAAGAGTAGTAATATATTTATCTTGTAATTGTGCGCCTACCAATTGCAATTCTATCGGACGAACTTCACCCAGTTCTGAAGACAAATCCGCAACTAAAGCATCAATTAAATCTGGTTCTAATTTGACTTGGGAGTAATAATGTGAACGTTCAGTTAATTTTTGAATGATTTTTCTGGCATTTTCAGGAGAAAAGTTATTCAGTTGATAACGAATATTTTTATCAAGAATATTATTATTAATTGCCTCAATTGATGAGAGATATCTAAAATCTAGAAGGCGATGTAAATAATCTTCGCGCAAAGTTAAAATAACTTTCACAAAAGATATACTTAAACAATTACTAATAAATTGATCAAATGCTTGTTTTTCGTGAAAATCTGTATAACCAAAGAAAAATTCTTCAAATTGGTCAAAAATTAAAACTGTAATTAAATGATTATCTGCATTTTCTCGTAATTGTTGTAAAATGTCATTAGCAGTTATCAGAGGACAAAACTTAGATCGAGATTCTGTTTCAATGGCTGATGGTTTCCCCATTTCTAACATAGCTTTGGTAAAAGATTTTCCTAATTCTCCTAACCAATCTGTATAAACTTGGAGGACAACTGGTACAGCAATTTGATCACCAATAGCGCGGTTTTGTAGTGCGGGAACTAAGCCAGCAGTAACAGTAGAACTTTTACCAACACCTGACTGTCCATGAATAACTATTAATTTTTGGTCTGCACGACTAATTCTACCAATTAAGCGATTAACATCAGATTCTCTACCAGAAGCGGCAATTTCTAAGGCTATACTATTACTACCAAATGTAGATATTAAAGTGGGGTTGGTGACTTGTCTTTGAGGTTGTAACCGCCCAGCCCCAATAAAGGAGACAAAACCATATTGTTGTTCTACAGAATGGAGTTTTTGTTTAATAATATAGGCTTGAAGATAGTGTCCTATTTGAAAGTATAATAATCTTAAATTATGTAATAAGCGAATGTAACGATGGGGATCATATTGATGTTCACTGTTCTCTAAAGCTGATGATAGTTGTTGAGATGCTGTATTTATATATTCTTCTGCTACCGTTATTTTTCCTAGATGATTGAGGGCTTTGGCTAAAGTTAATAAATAAATTTGTTCTAATATCAGAGGAAATAAATAATTATTTGATTCTGGGTGATTTTTTTCTGTTTCTAATTGTAGTAGTGATATATGCCCTAAAATACTAGCTTGTATCCAGTTTGAATTATGTACGGCTACCTGTGCTAAAAAACCATAATCACAAGCTAATTGAATTTTTCTCCCATATATTTGATGTAATTCTAGGGATTTTTTAGCGACAAATTCTAATGCTGACCATGATTTTAAACTATATAGGACTTCTAATAATTGGTCAATAAATTCTGAAACTAAATCTATCCGTCCAGCAATTTCAAATGTTTGTAAACATTGCTGAAAATATGTTTTGGCTGATTGCCAATATGTTTCTCTTGATTTGGGGTTTTGTTCGGCAAGACGACAGTAACATAATCCAATATAAAATAATAAAATTGACTGTTTTAAAAGATCAGCACAAGATGAATTAGATAATCCTGCTGTTATATCAGTTGCATATTCTGTCAGTTCTAAATCTTCTTGATGATGCCAAAAACGCAAACTTTTCTGAAAGTTATTTAAGGCAGAATCAATCCGATTATTGACATAATCATCTATGCCAAAAATAAATTCTAACCTAGCATTTAATTCTGCTTCGATTTCAATCCCCCTATCATACAATTCTCTAACTGCATAATGGAGTTGGTCGCTACTAATCCATACTTGTTCTAAGGTGACAGTATGAACTTGAGCATAATTACTTTGTAAGACTCTTGTAAATAAATCGTCGGTTTCTTGGTGGAGAAATTCTAGTAATCCAATAGAAGTCATTTCAAATCTAATTGGTGTAGCTGCCCAACTCGCAAAATCGGGAGCTAACCGCATGATTTTTTGTAAAACTTGATCATTTACCCAAAAAATTATTGGGGTTTGATAACGTTTACGAAATTCGTCTCGGACTTGATTAATGGAACGCAAGAGATCATCTATTTCATAGATTGATTCAAACCCCATAATCATTAATCCAGCAGGTTGATCAATGGTAAGTTGTGATTGAATTGTTGTATATAAACTTGTAGTTTTTTTATCTAAAGTAATACTTTGAATGCGCTCATTTCCCCAACCATTAATTGCTAGTTGCTGCTGGATAATATCTCGCAGGAATTCGTAGTTACAGCACAGTAAAATAACTGAAAACTGATTTTTAGAAAAGGTAATTGCTCTTTCTAAACTACGTAAAGACTGTTGATTAGCAGCGATTATATTCTCTGCTTGCTGTCTTTTAAGCATAATTTAAATTTTTCCATTTCTGCTAAAACTGGGTTAACTGCAAACCACACTCCTTGGTGATCACGATATTCAAATATGAATAAACTGCGTAATAAAATATCGTACTCTACATTGCCTCTAACTCGTTGATCTTGAAGTACCTGCAAGATTAATTCACTTTCTTCCATATCAATGGCATTAGCCCGGTAATCTCGTTGTCTTTGAATTACTAATTCTACACATTGGCGATCAAAAGGTGGATCTTGTTCTCGCAAACAATCAAATAGTAATCCTAATAAGTCGCGGACATGACCACCACTAATCAGACATAAACGATCCAGAGTTTCTAAGTTATCAAATAATTGAGTAACTAAATTTAAGCGATCGCCTGGTAACATATCAGGAAAGGCTCTGGCTAAGACCATTTGGCGCATCAATCCCAGTCCTTCGGTATGAATTTCTCCACAACGTTGACGCACGGGAATCATCGGTAATACTTTCGGTGCGACTCCACCTCCTAAACGGTGTTGTAATTGGGCGCTTTCATTGGAAAATGTCAGGGCTAAGGGAATTGTATAAACAACATGACAATGTAATTTTCTTAATTGTTCTCCTCGATCAATGAATAAGTATTCGGGGAGCGATCGCCCAGAAGGTAAAGGACGAACCGCCACCCTATCCAAGTTATCCACAATCACCACCAATCCCTTCTTACCCCTGGCTTTTAGCTCTAAATTAGCCCGGTCTAACAGTTCTTTATTAATTGATTGTAAGATATTTTCTGTGCGTGGTTCTAGATAGTCTCTTAACCGTCTGCGTAACTGAGGGCTTTCTTTGGTTTTTGCCGTAATTTTAGCAATTCCCACAGATAATTCGGCCTCTACTCCCAAGTCTAAAGGAGTTTGCAGAAAATCTACCAACTCCCCAAACAACTTAGTAAAGTAACTAGGTTGGACACGCAGTTTCATCGCTTCCAAGTTTTTACTCACCAAACCAGCGATCGCTAACAGAATATCTGTAATATCTATATCTACCATTTCTAAAACATGAGTAGACTCAAAATAGACAACATGAAAATCCTGCGCTTCCAACTCAGCCTTGAGTTTTAATAATTCCGTAGATTTTCCACAGCCCAAATGTCCTGTAAATAACTGACAGGTTGGCGTATTTGGAGATATCTTAGTAATAGTCCGCAGCAGAGCTTCAATGATCTTCCCACCCCGGACTGAAGTAAAATCAATATAATACATCCGGTCGTCTACATTCTCAATCATCAAAGGACGGGAAGGATTACAAGCCTGATAAAATCTTTCTAAATTAAAAAGCATAAAAAATCCAATTCACGCTGTAATTGTCACAACATCATCTGTCACAATCTCTTTTACAGCGGAAAACTAGTCATATCCGCAACAACTTGGTATGTAAATACAACTAATTTGATCTTTTTCTTCACGGCCTCACCCCACCCAGTCCCCAAAGCAATTTACTTAGATCAAAATTTATATTGATGACATACAGCAGTTCCCGGTGTTATGAGGTACAGATATTAATGATAAAACTCTTCTGGTGCGGGGGAGGTGGGGGAGGTGGGGGAGGTGGGGGAGGTGGGGG
>NZ_VILC01000055.1:20450-29210 GCF_009712065.1 Aphanizomenon sp. UHCC 0183
CCCCCCTCCCCCTACCTCCCCCACTCCCCCTACCTCCCCCACTCCCCCCACAAAATTGGGTAATTTATTTTTTGGTGTTCCCTGTTCCCTCTGAATGAATTGTATTGCATCCAACTGATAGCCGCCACAACGATTGAATCACTCCCTCTACAGAAGCAACCCAAAATAGGCAAAATATTGAAAGTTGATAAAAAACTTGATGTTCTGACAAATCTAGTCAAACACTAATTACGTACGTAGCTTCAACTGGAATTATTACTTTGTCATCGAAGCATATTAATCCTTGCATCTACCCTTACGAATACAGTCACCTGATTCCTCATCTCTAGCAGACATACCCACCACTAACTGTGATTGAGAATAATTTCCGATTCTTACCCCTGCATTGTCAATGGACAGCTTATTCCCTGCAAAACAAGCACTGGAATTGTACAGATAGACAGACAACACCATTAGTCCTAAACCAATTGTTTTTTTCATATCAAAACTCAACTCAGAATGCTATTGCGTAATCAACAACATCATCCTGGTCAATGAAAACTTGTGAATCAGCTAATGGTTTTCAAAATTGCCATAAAAAATCTGCCCATAGCATCAAACAAGACACCACAAACAATGCAAACTTAAAGCGCATTAGCTTATCTCGTCTATTCATTGCAAAGACTAATCTAGACTAGTTTTGGATATTACCCAACTACATCCTTGATTTATCTCAGAATGAACAAACAAGTTATTGTTTTCATTGATTCACAAATCCAAAGTTAGATTTATGACTGCTAAATTAACTCTTACCCCCCTGGCAGAGTTAATTTAACCACAAGATAACGTTCTTTCTATCTGTACAAATTCTCTGAGAAAAACCCGGAGAAAAAAATCTTTTTTTGACCAGAAACAAAAATAGATATTATGCGTCATTAAATAAACGACGTAATTTAAAACACAGTTGTATCTAATCACCACCAGAGATTATTTTTTCGTAATCATGAAAAAATGACTCATCACAGGGGATATAGCTAATTAATATTCACTAACTCATACTGAGTTTTAAATTAATACTTATTTATTAAGTATTAATAAATTAATAGTGCCAGAAAAAATTATTGTACTAATTAATACTTTTAAGCAAAAAATAATTACAAATATAAAAATAGAACCAAAGATATAAATATTACCAAAAATAAATAGCTTTGCAGAATAAGTGGTCTGTCAACCCGAAAATGACGGGTGAAGGCAACCAGCAGGAGCAGAGGAGGGAAGAACAGAAGTTTTTTCCGATCATTACCCGTCAAAATAAATTTGACGAACTACTAGTACAGTGTGGCGTAAATAACATGACCATTAAAAGCTCCTAAAATTTGATAGATTAGAAGGCTTGAAAATGGTTCATTCACTTACGCCGCAGTGTACTAGTACAAAACGGCGTAAATAAACCAACCATTCTAAATTCTCTAAGAGGGTGTTTGGAAAGTTATGGTTGATGTATCAAATATTTTTTACCCCACCCTAACCCTCCCCTTGTAAAGGGGAGGGAACTGGATTTTTATTGTTTCCCCCCTTTACAAGGGGAAAGGGGGGTAGCAATGTGATGAAAATTACGGAATACCACTTTTCAAACATCCTCTAAAAGCCTATACTGTCTTCATTTTGACTTTTGACTTTTGACTTCCGCCTTGCGGTACTAGGAGTATGGCTAACGCCAGGCTGCGCTATCAGGAGGATTTAGAAGAAGTTATACTCCGCAAGGGAATAAATTGAGCTTTTGCTTAAAGTTAATTTTCCTGACTCATTAGATATCTCCAGAAATTAAATATGCGTGACCTGAAACCCTTGTAGAGACGTTATATGGAACGTCTCTACCATCTTTTTTGGAGATGTCTATTGACAACTTCAAGAGTTTTCAGACCTATTCCTTATAGAATAGTGAACAAAGATTGCCTAACAAACGATTCCCACTCCTCTTACTCATGACCTCTTCACAAGACGTAGATACAATCAAATCCCCTAACTCAGACCCAGAACCATCTATCAGCCCCCTAGATGAATTACCAGGTGAAGTGGAAATGTCCATTTTCGACCATCTGGAAGAGTTGCGACAAAGAATTTTCTATTCCCTCATAGTAGTGGCAGTGGGTATTATCGGTTGTTTTATCGTAGTTAAACCCCTAGTCCAGCTACTAGAAATTCCCGCTCACGGCGTAAAATTTCTGCAATTAGCCCCCGGAGAATTTTTCTTTGTCTCCATGAAAGTTGCCGCCTATGGTGGTTTAATCCTGACCACACCCTTCATTCTCTATCAAATCATTCAATTTGTACTTCCTGGCCTCACCGTACGCGAACGGCGGTTAGTCATTCCCGTAGTGCTAGGTTCAAGCATATTATTTGTATGCGGCTTAATCTTCGCCTACATTGCACTCATCCCAGCCGCATTGCAATTCTTTATTAACTATGGTGCTGATGTTGTAGAGCAACTGTGGTCAATTGACAAATATTTTGACTTTGTGCTGTTATTGTTATTTACCACAGGACTAGCATTTCAAGTTCCCGTCATTCAAATCTTGCTGGCTACCTTGGGAATTGTCTCCTCAAAAATTATGTTAAAAGGCTGGCGTTATGTCATCATGGCAGCAGTAGTTTTAGGAGCAATACTCACACCTTCCACCGACCCTCTCACTCAAAGTCTTTTAGCAGGAGCAGTCTTAGGACTATACTTTGGTGGGATTGGACTAGTGAAACTCACAGGTAAGTAGTTGTCAGTTGTCAGTTGTCAGTGGTCAGTGGTCAGTTACTGCACAGAATTATCATATCTGCGTTTATCTGCGTTTATCTGCGTTTAATTATTCTTAAAATCTTATTTCATGCGGCTTCATTTACTTGATGAAATTACATTAAGTAGGTGAACACAATAAAACCAAACTGTGTAAAGAAACGTAAAATCGCCCAAACCCTCTTCACTCTTGCCTCTTGCCTCTTGCCTTTTGCCTTGCCATAACGACAATTTTCAACGCCAACCTACCTAATTGTTAATCGCTATGCAGAAAGCCAGTTATCCTGATTGTTACCATATAAAATAGGTTTTGATAAATTAATTTTGTCAACGCCGGCTAATTTATAGCTAACGTAAACAAAGACAAACTTAACTTTAACTTTTACAATAGGAATACTTCACCAGCATGGCTCAAGAGCGCACATTACCCACATTTAATACTGCCACAGTCCAAATCACCAAAGAAGAAGGATTGGGCTTATATGAAGATATGACATTAGGGCGTTTATTTGAAGATAAATGCGCCGAAATGTATTATAGAGGAAAAATGTTTGGATTTGTCCACCTGTACAACGGACAAGAAGCAGTTTGTAGCGGCATTATTAAAGGTGCAATGCGTCCCGGTGAAGACTTCGTTTCCAGTACCTACCGTGACCACGTTCATGCTTTAAGCGCCGGAGTCCCCGCCCGCGAAGTCATGGCAGAATTATTTGGTAAAGCCACAGGTTGCAGTAAAGGGCGCGGTGGTTCAATGCATATGTTTTCTGCTGAACATCGCCTATTAGGTGGTTATGCTTTCGTAGCCGAAGGTATTCCTGTAGCTGCTGGTGCAGCTTTCCAATCTAAATACCGTCGGGAAGTTCTGGGAGACAAAACCGCCGACCAAGTAACCGCTTGCTTCTTTGGTGACGGCGCTGCTAACAACGGTCAATTTTTTGAAACATTGAATATGGCAGCTTTATGGAAATTGCCGATTCTTTTTGTGGTAGAAAATAATAAGTGGGCAATTGGTATGGCTCACGAACGCGCCACTTCCCAACCAGAAATTTATAAAAAAGCCAGTGTGTTTAACATGGTGGGTGTGGAAGTTGACGGAATGGATGTTTTAGCTGTCCGTCAAGTGGCTCAAGAAGCCGTAGCCCGCGCCCGTGCTGGTGAAGGTCCAACCTTAATCGAAGCCATGACCTATCGCTTCCGGGGACACTCTCTCGCTGACCCAGACGAACTCCGCAGCAAGGAAGAAAAAGAATTTTGGTTTGCGCGTGACCCCATTAAGAAGTTAGCTGCTTATTTGGTGGAACAAAATCTCGCCACAGAAGCAGAATTGAAGGATGTGGAAAAGAAAATTCAGGCTGTAATAGACGAAGCAGTTAGATTTGCGGAAACTAGCCCTGAACCAGATCCTAGCGAGTTATATCGCTTCATTTTTGCTGAAGACGTTTAGATTGGGGACTTGGGACTGGGGACTGGGTAATCAGGGAATATCAAAAATAGATTGAAGGTATGATTTTTTTCTCACGCAGAGGCGCAGAGGCGCAGAGAGTAAGAGATTGATCCGGTATGCACTCTTTGTGAGATCCAGTCAGCAAATCGCAAAGCCTGTAGGGGCGCAGGGTCTGCGCCCTCGATTGTATTGTATGCTAGTGCGATCGCCATTTTTATCTTGTTCCCAGTCTCTGACTGGGAATAAATTCAAGAAGGCTCTGCCTTCAATTAAGATTTAGAGGCAGAGCCTCATCAACTGCATTCCTAGTCAGAGACTAGGAACGAGATGTGGTAAAGACTTGAGTTTAAATTTCTTACAGGTTTGAGATCAAATGATCATGGTGGAATTTGTTAGCACGACAACCTACAATTGGGGAGAAAGGTAGAAAAATCGCAATATGTATTGCCAGTTTCCTCTTGCCTGTTCATAAGCACAAATTACCACACCAATCTACTGGCTATCATGTTTACCATTGACATTCAAGAACAACAATACAAAACCTACATCCTGTCTGATAAAACCGCTGGTACACAAATAGAAGTCGTCCCAGAAAGAGGTGGTATCATTACTCGTTGGCTGGTTCAAGGTCAGGAAATCTTCTACTTAGACGCTGAACGCTTTACTCATCCTGATTTGAGCGTTAGAGGTGGTAATCCCATTTTGTTTCCTCTTTGCGGTAACTTACCTGATAATACTTACAGCGTTGACGGAAAACCGTATACGATTAAACAACATGGCTTTGCTCGTGAATTGCCTTGGACAGCAACGGCGCAAAATACAGCAGATAAAGCTAGTGTGACTGTAGTTCTCAGCAGTAATGAGGAAACAAAGGCAGTTTATCCTTTTGATTTTCAACTGGCTTTTACCTACGAACTCCAAGGTAATACTTTAGTAGTGCGTCAGGAATACAAAAATCTGTCATCTACACCCATGCCATTTTCCGCTGGTTTCCATCCTTATTTTCTCTGTGGGGATAAAAATCAGCTAGAAGTGGAACTTCCTTCTACACGATATCAAGATAACAAAACTAAGGAGTTTCACACCTTTGACGGCAAATTCGACTTTAACCAAGATGAAATTGATTTTGCCTTTGGACAACTGACCAGCAAATCAGCCACAGTCACAGATAATAGCCGCAGCTTGAAGCTAACCCTAGATTACGATGATTTCACTACCTGGCTAGTGTTTTGGACTGTCAAGGGCAAAGATTTCTACTGTCTAGAGCCTTGGAGCGCCACCCGCAATGCTTTCAACACTGGTGAAAACCTGACTGTGTTAGCTCCTGGAGCTAGTTGTACTGCTTCTTTTCGGTTAACGGCAAATTTTTTCTAGAAACCCCTTGACAAAACCATAGCTGTTGATGGTATATTGATAAAGTTGGAAAAACAGCAAAAGGGTGGCTAACTCAACGGTAGAGTACTCGGCTTTTAACCGATTTGTTCCGGGTTCGAATCCCGGGCCACCCATTTTTAAGACTTAAGTATAATTGCCATTCTTTCTAATCCCAAAATAATGTAGTGTTTCAGAGTCAAAGGTAGGAATAAGCATCTTTGCTGTGGAGTTTTTTAAAATCAGTTAGTTTCCCGCCGATTCTTTTTCCATCTACTCTTATCTCTAGTCTGGTCGCAGATTGCACTACAACCCGACCTGAGACACTCTGCCAATTGCAAGATGTGAAATTATCCAACTTAGAATAAAATTCTTCAGTTTTTTTTACTTAATCAATTAAACAGAAACGCGGAAAGATTGACCAATAACTTGAAAATCTTCGGTTTCTTGGTTTCTGAGTTTGGCACGGATTTGAGTAAATTGATTAACAACGTCTGGTTTATAAAGCTTTTCTCCACATTTTGAACAAACTTCTGCTTCTACATGGATAATGGCGGTGTTATTGCCTCCTTTTAGCATTTTTTCAATTTGCTTAGTTTCTAATTCACCTTGACAAGTGGGACATTTTTGAGTTTTCATAAGACCTCTTCTTGATGTGTCAATTAATCCAGTGTTGAGGCTGGGAATAATCAACAGCGAATAAAATTTTAATGCCTCTATTGTGATCATAGCCTCAGATTTTGTGAATCGGTTGATGGGTAAAGTTTTCTCGATTAATTAAATTAGGAATATAGGGGGTATTATTGGGTATTTTTGGATAATTTCGTTATATATGACAGCATACATGACAGCAGGAAATATTTTATCGAACAGGAGTCAGGAGTCACAGAGTCAGAGTTCCCTCTCTCAAAGAGTGAATTTAATTTTGTCCAACTACCCATATCACACAATTTGCATAACAACTAATGTCATATCATCAGTATTTCGTCTATCAGAACCAATGAATTGTTCAACTTGGTCAAAGAGATATTCGACAATTTCCTGGGGACTATTGCAATACTTACAGGCTGTTCTGAAGGATGTAACAAAATTATCTTCATCAAAGCGATCGCCTCCAGCCGCCGCTGCATCCGTCAAACCATCAGTATAATAAATTACTGTATCTCCAACTTCTAACTGTGCTTGTGCATTTTCATATTCACTATTGGCATCTAAACCAATTAACATCCCCAATGTATCCAATTGACTCACAGTTTTTGTAGCTGCGTGCCACCACAAGGGGGGATTATGGGCGGCATTACTATAAGATAAAATCCGCGTTTGTGGGTCATATTCGGAATAAAACATGGTGACAAAGCGGTGAGAATTTTCCAAATCCGCATACATTACCCGATTCAAATTTTGTAAAATTCCGGCTGGGGAATTACCATGTAATACTTCACCCCGCAACATTCCCCGCAACATCGTCATAATTAAACCTGCGGGAACACCTTTACCCATGACATCCCCAATGACCAAACCCCAACTAGCATTTTCTGGAGATGCTTGTGGTTTAGATTTTAACTGGTTTTGATTAGTGGGAATAAAATCATAGTAATCACCACCAACTTGATTAGCCGGTTTACAACGGGCGGCTATTGATAACCCAGGAATGCTGGGACATTGACGCGGTAAAAGTCGGCGTTGAATTTCTGCACCAATTTCTAACTCTTGGTCTAAACGTTCTTTTTTTCTTAATTCTACAGACAGTTCATCATTGTCAATTGCCACTGCTGTTTGGTCTGCTACTAACCGCACTAATTTTTGTCTGGTTTCTGTCCAACTATATTCAGGATCTCGACTCAAAACATACAGCCAACCTCTTTCTGTATGCTTGACTAAAATAGCTGTGCCAAAGATTTGCACATCTGGACCTAAAACAGCGTGCATTTGGTCATCTAGAATTCCTGTGGAAATAGCAGCAGGACCTGAGTTAGATAAAAGAGTAATTTGACTACTAGCAGTTTCTAGGGCTTTTCTAATAATTTTTCTTTGCTGAGTATCCTGCCAATGTAGTTGTTCTAATCTAATTTGTCCATTGGGTTTATAAAGAAAAAGTGCGCTACCTTCTGCATCTGTGACTCTGGTAGCCATGAGGGGAATCAGTTCCAAAAACTGATTTAAATTATTAAAGCTTCTGAGGGCAAATCCTAAAGAACTCAGTAAGTCTTGAATTTTATTTTGTTCTCGATGCAGCCTGGACACAAGTTCCTTGAGTGCCACTACAGGAGTGACATCGGTGGTGCTGCTGTTGCTATCAGTAGAATGGGGGGGGAATTGTGACACAGGTTAATATTGCAGTTAAGAATAGCAAATTTGTGATTCTTTATAAATACTCTTTTTTGATAAATTGTGAAATCATCATGGAACGAGATTTGTGATTTTAGCAAGAGTAGAAGAAATGTTGAAAGTAATTTTTTAAGTCTTGGTTAATGCTGAGGACATTGCTGAGGGTTAATTTTCCATAATTATAAATTTTCTAATTTGTCAAAAATGAGTCTGGGAGAATCAGTGATTTTTATGATTAATTAGCAGCCTCTAATTTTTTCATAACTGAATCGGTGCTTCATATATCTTGGGAAATAAAAATTTGTCACTAGCAAAATTATCTCTATTCCTGAGAGAGTAGATATTAAGAATCATCCAACCAATAACCAGATGGATTTTTGGTGCATTAATTCATGGCTTTTGCGTTGTGAGGATTTTAGTCAAAACGTTGAAGTAATCATGCTTTTAATGAAAACTTCTTTGACTATGGACTACAAACATTTAACCTATATACCATAAATTATCGAAATGTTTCCTTAGATAGATTTCTTTTCGGGAAAGATTTTGCCTATTTTTGGTCAATATTTCAAAATGTATAATTTTATATTAGTGTTTTAACGGAGAAGGTGGCAGGAAATTAAGTCTTATTTTCCATGCTTTAGCTAAATTCAATAAAGCCTTGATTTGTAGCTTGTATTGTTTGTATTAGCGATACTAAATAATTATATATAATGACAAATACGTTAGATATTAATATTGCCAGCGGTTTATCTGATTGAGAAGTATTAATTTGAGTAAGTGATTTTCCTAGCTCCTTGTTTGATGGGAACTTGGATAATAAATTCAGTTCTTTTGCCAATATCAGAGAAATATT
>NZ_VILC01000056.1:0-8217 GCF_009712065.1 Aphanizomenon sp. UHCC 0183
ATTCTTATGAATTTACGCTTTTCTCAAGAAATTAAATCTCTTTTAGAACGTTTAAGTGAACAGCCGCTAACTTTAGGTGATATCCTCGCAGAAACTTCTGAACGGGGGTTTAGCTTGGTAATCACATTACTAGTATTACCTTTTTTATTTCCTATGCCTCCAGGCGTGACTAGTCCTTTAGGTGGTACTTGTTTATTATTATCATTGCAAATGGTTTTAGGCAGAAGAACACCTTGGCTACCCAAAAAAATTGCTAATTATAAATTTCCCAACGCTTTCGCTAAAATCATCTTACAAAATCTGCGGCGCGTCACTAGGATATCAGAAACAATTGCCCGTCCCCGATTACAAAAAGTCGCTAATCATCCTTGGATTTGGCGATTTAACGGGCTGTGCATCTCTTGGTTAACAATATTATTAATTTCTCCCGTTCCTTTTACCAATCCTATTCCGACTGTGGGAATTTTACTTTTAGCCGTTGCTACCATTGAAGCGGATGGTTTACTAATGTGTGTTAGCTATGTTGCTACTCTCTTAATTACTTTACTATTTGGTTATGCCCCATGGTTAGCCTCCAATTTACTGACTGATATTTTCAGAGAAAATTCTTGGCTCTTCCGTCTCTTTCCCTTTTATGGTAATTGAGGATTGATGATAACAAAACCCTTACGGGACAAGGGTTATAAACAATTATTTCCATATTTTCAATGAAATGCCTACACAATAGGACTTTCAATGATTTTGAACCAGGTTTTCCATAAAAATAACCGAAGAACCAAATTTTTGACATTTCCCATGATATGTTGCTAGGATAGAAATCCCAAAGCCAAGAAAAACCCCCAGCTAAAAGCCGAGGGTAATGGTTTAATTAAGGTGCATCTACTATTTGAGTATCCATTGCCTGTCTTCCTCCATCCGGATAGTTTGGGTGTAACTTTGATTTTTCTATGCTGCTAAACTACCAGATCCCCGACTTCTTTAAGAAGTCGGGGATCTAAATTAATTAATTTAATTTTCTCGTAAATTGTACCATCCGCACCAATGTAGCACGGCTAACCATGTGGCTGATAGTAACCCAGCAATACTCAAGGTTAAGCCAGTAAAAGGAATTAATAACCCAAATACAGGTAAAACAACTCCAGAGAATGTACAAATAATTGCTGCTAAAGAAACACGGCGATTTGTACCTAAACCATAACTTAAAGCTAATAAAATTAGTGCCATCATCAACCAAGCTAATTCAGCATTAATTACCCGTGACAGATAGGTTAGTGTTAATAAACAAGCAAAGAAAATGCCTCCAGCAATGGCGACATTTTTCAAAGTCATGGGTAGGGATAAGTACAGCAGCAATATCCACCATAAAAACAAAGCTGGTGCTAACAACAACAACCGGGGAATAATGCCAGTTTTCCCAATAGGTTTAGTGCTAGTAAAGACACCAAAAGGATTTTTAACAGCCACATTTTCGGCAAAAGTCCAAGTGAATTGAGTGCTTTTGTCATCAACTTTAATATCATCAGGAGTAATCCCACTGGCAAAATCAGCATTATTAAAATTAGCGATCGCCACCAGCCTAAATTGCGAAAGTAACTGATTTGTGGCACTATAAACCCAGCGGGGACCACCATCGGCTTTATAGGTAACTTTAAAAATAGTTTCTTGTCCCGGTTCTAAGCGGAAAGGAAAACTATAATCATCGTTATTTGTTTGTTTTAGTCTTGTCCCATCCCGTTCTACTTTGTAACCGCGCAGGATAGAAGAACCATTAGGAGGTGGTACTTCCAAGAAAAAACTATTAATATCACTCAGTTGGTTAATAACTTTGTAATTAGCTGTATAGTCTGTCTGATAAATAGAACTACGATTTTGGACATCTACACTTTGATTAATTTTAACTTGAATTTCCGAACTTGCTAAAGCTAGGTAACGAGTAACTTTTTGTTTGTCATTAACTTTGACTATTTTTCCATTAACTTGGGTAGTATAAACATAAGGTTCTTCAGTAATGTAGCGAATTTGGGGAGAAATTTGTTCGAGTTTATCACCTGCTACATTAGCCGCAACTTGAGAGACTTTTGCCTGTTCCCAATAATGGTAACGATTGCTTAAAGTTGAACACAGAAAAAAGCCAGTTACTAACAAAATTAAGATTAAAGCTAAATGCTGTAATCCTTGTAATAATTGGGAGTAACGAATTGACCATTGACCGAAAAAAACCGCTTGTTCAGTCGAATATCTTCGCAGAGAAAAACTAATTAGGGCAATTGCCACTCCCAAGGCTATAATTAAAAAAAATAATAATAGTGAACTTTGGAGTAATTGAGTACCAAATTGCAGTAATTCCTGGGGATGTGTTAAATCAGGTAAACCAGGAATACCTTTAGGGTCAACAGACATAAAGCGATATTTGGGTAGTTTTTACACTCTGACAGATTTAATACCACAAAAGTTGCCAGCACCGCAAAGCGGAAGTCAAAGGTCAAAAGTCAAAAGTCAAAAATAATAGTTCTCTATTTTCGGAAATAATATTAAGATATGGCGATCGCTATTGATTTTGGTACAAGTAACACAGTTATCACTCGTTGGCATCCTGTCACTCAACAAGCAGAAACCCTGAATTTGCCTGGGTTATCAGCGCAACAATTCCTCAACCCACCACTAATACCCAGCTTGGTTTATGTAGAAAATGCCAGCACGGAGACAATTATAGCTGGACAACAGGTATGCGATCGCGGTTTAGATATAAAAACTGATCAAAGATTTTTCCGTAACTTTAAACGCGGAATCGGTGCGGATATTCAGGGTTTTTTACCAGAACTGGATGGTAAGAACATTACCTTTGAACAGGTAGGAAAATGGTTTTTAAGCCAGGTAATTGCCGAATTAGCCATCCTGGAAGGGAACATAGATTCTTTAGTTTTAACTGCACCTGTAGACAGCTTTGAAGCCTATCGTTACTGGTTAGGGAAAGTTTGTCAATCACTACCCGTCGCACAAATACGAATGTTGGATGAACCCACCGCTGCGGCTTTAGGGTATGGTTTAGCAGATCAAGGAACTCTCTTGGTTGTTGACTTTGGTGGAGGAACATTAGATTTGTCTTTGGTAAGCTTAGATCAGGGGAAACAGGCTAAAACCAAACCTTTAGGATTTCTCCTTAAATGGGGTGATAAAACTCTAGGTGAAGATTCTAAACAAAAGCCTAAAACAGCCCGTGTATTAGCTAAAGCAGGGCAAAATCTCGGCGGAACTGATATTGATAATTGGATAGTAGATTATTTTGCAAAAACCCAGGGATTACCAGTTAGTTCTCTCACCACCCGACTCGCAGAACGAGTGAAAATTCAGTTATCAACCCGTGATCAAGCTAGTGAAGTTTATTTTAATGATCAAACTTTTGAAAGTTATGAAATGGATCTTGATCGTTACACCTTTGAAAATATTTTGAAAGAAAACGGATTTTTCGATAAGCTGCATGATTCAATGATGACATTACTACAGCAAGCGCGACGCTATGGCATAGAAATTGATGATATTAATGCAGTATTATTAGTTGGTGGAACTGTACAATTACCAGTGGTGCAGACATGGATAGAACAATATTTTGAACCAGAAAAAATCCGTCGTCGTCTGCCTTTTGAAGCGATCGCCCATGGTGCATTACAAATCACCCAAGGCATAGAAATTAAAGACTACCTTTATCATAGCTATGGTGTGCGTTATTGGGATCGCCGTAATCAACGTCACAGTTGGCATCCTATCATTAAAACCGGACAACCTTACCCGATGATTCAACCCGTAGAATTAGTTCTAGGTGCTTCCGTAGACAATCAACCCAGCATTGAGTTAATTATCGGGGAATTAGGTGCAGAAACAGGCGCGACAGAGATATACTTTGATGGCGATCGCTTAATTACTCGTCAGCTTGATACTCGTGTAACTACCGTTAAACCCCTTAATGATAGCGCAAATGCCAGTAAAATCGCCAAACTCAAACCTCCAGGATTTCCCGGCAGCGATCGCATTAAAATCTATTTTCAAGTAGATGAACAACGGTTTTTAAGAATTACAGTTGAAGACCTATTAACCAACAACACCTTGGTAGAAAATCAACTGGTGGCACAATTAAGTTGAGTATAGCGGTTTTTTTCGAGTGGTATATAACATAGGGCGAGAGTCCCGCGCTTCTACAAGATTAATGATAAAAACTATACCTCATAACACCAGGAAGTGCTTTGTGGCTAATGCCGTACCGTGCTTTAATCCAGCTATTTGAAAATGAGTAAAATTTACGATAACTCATTTTTTGTTTTTGTCAGCTTTTTAGATACCCAGCTAATAATACCACTAAGTAACGCACCGCCCATCAAGATACCAATAGCAGGGTTAAACACTGGTATCCACAGTTTGTGCCACAAATCTAATCCCAGGTTAATTCCAGAAGCATCACCAATCACGGCTATCACCAGCCACCCAAAACCTAAAATTACGAGGAAAACATCAGCAACTAATATGAAATTGAGCCAGTTTAATAATTTGTCTTTCATTTTGATTGGTAATTGGTAATTGGTAATTGGTAATTGGGTGATTAAACTGTTCCCTGCTCCCTGCTCCCCCTACTCCCCCTACTCCCCTACTCCCCCCACTCCCCCTACTCCCCTACTCCCCCTACTCCCCTACTCCCCCCACTCCCCCTACTCCCCCGCCCCCTACCCTTCAAATAACCATTTTTTAACTTTGGCTAAATTTTTCCAATCAGGTTTTCTGGTTAAACCATCTTCAATGCTATTTTTAACTTCTTCTTGCCATTCTTCATTGACAAATATCAATTGTTGTGCTACGTCAATGTGTTCCCGCAAACCTTTTTGACCTGTTTCTAGCATAGCTAAGGCTAGATTAATTCTGCCTTGTGGGTCTTGGGGATTGAGTTTCACGGCTTTATTAGCAGCGTTGAAAGCTAATTTACCTTTGTTATCAAGAAGATATAACCAAGCTAAACAAATCCAGGCTGAACTAGCTTTAGGAGAGCGATCGCATACCTCTTTAAATACAGGAATCAAGGATTCTACAGATTCTCCAGCTTTATAACGTTCTAAACCTGTATCAAACAGGGAATCAATTGTATTAGTCATTCGTTCTTAGTCAGTTGTCAGTTGTTAGTTGTGAATCAGGGGTTTTCGCGTCAAGCTTAATAATTTATGGGAAAAATTGCTTCTCTATATTCCTGATGCAAATAAATATTCTAACTTCTAACTCAGTGAATCCTCACAATATTATCAGAAATTAGGCTTAAACCCCCGGAATTGACACCTAAAAATCCCAAAAGTTTTTAGGTGTTAATGTCTTTTAAGCCGGGGATGCACGCGAAGCGTTCCCGAAGGGTAAGCCGTGTGGGGGATAAATCTCCCAGCGACTTATGATGTCAAACGCCGAAAGACTTACCGCAACCACAAGTTTGGGCAGCATTGGGGTTAGTAAATTGGAAACCACCACCAATCATGGCATCACTATAATCGAGCATTAAGCCGTAAAGGTAAAGTAGACTTTTGCGATCGCTAATAATTTTGAAGCCATCATAATCGAAAACCTCATCATCAGGGGTAATCTTGCTGACATCCTCAAAATCCATCATGTAAGACATTCCCGAACAACCACCTTGTCTGACTCCCACCCGCAAGCATAAATCTTGCCCTTGCTTATCTTGAAGAGACTTAACCTGACGCAATGCCGATTCAGATAACAGAATTCCCCGTTGTTGAGTTTGAGTTGCTTGGGTCATAAATTTTTAACTCCTGAACTAGTTTTATCAATATTCCAGTAGGCATTCTTGTACCTCTGGGTTGCTATGAATGTTTTTGTATTTATTTTAGCGACATTACGACGGCAAAAAAGCATAAGAAGATGGGAAGATGGAAAGATAGGAGAAAATTTTAGAATAATCCCCTCTCTATCAAGTGTTGTTCCTTTGTCAGCAACCTCAGATTTTTATCCTAGAATTGAGGGGTTAGGTGTGTTGAAAGATTAACCATTCCCGAAATTCCCATTCTCAATCGCTTTGTTTTGATTCACTTACTCTATGACAAGTTTTAATCGCTCTACCAGTCGCCGGTTGCAGAAATTAACCCAGATTCCTTCTGTATGGGAGGGCGATCGCCGTCCATTGTCATCACCACACACCCCATTTACAGACCCAGACACCAAAGGAGACTGCATTCTTTGGGTAGATGCCTCAGAAGGCATTGTTAGAGGCATAGACATGATAGATCCCGCCCTGGGTCCAGAAGCCATTGTGCGTACCCTCATGAGGGCAATAGAACATCCCCAAAGCCCAGCCAAACCCGGTAGACCACAAAGAATAGTTGTGCGCGATCGGGAAATTCAATTTTACCTGCGTGGAGTCTTACAGGATTTAGACATTGCCATTGACTACGTACCGGAATTACCCATAATTGACGAACTATTTCGCTCTTTTGCCGAAGTCATTGATAGCCAAACTCCCGACTTACCACCCAAATACGCCAAACTCCTCCATGATAAAGCCTTAGAAGTCTGGCAAACTGCCCCTTGGAGATTTCTAGAAGAACAGCAAATTTTATCCATAGAAATCAATCAATGGGATGTAGAAAAACTTTATGCCTCCGTCATGGGAATGTTGGGCATTGAATATGGCATTTTGTTTTATCGTTCGGAAGATTCCCTCAAACGGTTTCGGGCTGCTGTTTTAGCTGATGAAGATGAACTAAATCAAGATTTAGAAGAAGCCTTCCTCAAACAAGATTGTCTATTTCTCACATTTGACTCCCTGCATGACAACGAAGATGATGATCCGGGTAATTTGGCACAAATGCCCCTGTCCGAAATTCAACCCACCTTCGGCAATATTCACCCCCTAGAAGGGTTACGTTCCGTTTTGTATGAAGAAGAAGCACTACTCAGTTTTGTTGCCGTAGAAAGTTTATTGCGGTTTCTCCGTGACCACCATCGGCAATTATACGACGAAGATTTTCTTACCCTGAGCCAACGTTATCGAATTTCTCTACCAGAACCCGGCAACAATCGCAAATCCTTAACTGTCACTGTCTCTACCATGCCAGAGTTGACAGCAGAACTAGAGGAAATGGCTGGTTTTGATTTAGATGACGAAGATGAAGACGACGAAGATGATTCCATATTTGAAGCCTTAAGAGACGACTTAATCCCAGAAGATGCTTTCATGAGTTTGGGTGTCTTACCCTGGGAAACATTAGATTACCTGCGTCAAGCACCTAATTACCAAGCAGCAGGGGAATTTGAACAAGTCGGTGATGGTTTACCTGTGATTGTCATTCAAACCTCCCGTCCCAAAGCTAAAGGGATTATTGAAAATATTCAAGCCGCTGGAGGATTAAACGCCATCTGCTTTCACACCGTCACAGATCCAGTAGATGATGATCTATACGACTTAGGTTTATTGCAAACGCATAACAGTGAATTATTTTTGTTTGGGCAATTTTTAGATGACGACCCAGTGCATATAGAAGCCAAGCGAAAATGGCATCAGCGGTGTCAAAATACTCAAGGATATTGTGGGTTAATTATTGCCAAAGGATTGACTGGAACTTCTCGTGGTAATCCCCAGTTAAGAGATATGATGGCTTTATTAGAAGCTCATGTACTTTCCTCGGAAGAATTAAGCTTGGAAACGGTTGACTAAATAAATAGATATACCTAGAATTTATAAATTAAATTACAGGATATCTATAACAATCCAATTTTGTTTTTGTAAGATTGTCCTGATCTATTTTCTTCCCTGTTCCCTATTTACACATTGATAGGTCGAATCAATGGCAATCAGGCTCAAATTACCAGGAATTTCCAGTATTCAAGCAAGGTTATCGCCAAATTTATTTGGGTAAGTAGTTGACAAACTGAAAATTTTAAATAAGATTAGTGTTTTTGTTACATTTTTAATTCAGACTAACTTTCATAGTCTCATTTTTGTTTTGAGTGACCAGACTCTCTAAATCAAGTTAATATACAGCAAAGTGCATGATAATGACAAACAAGAAATGGGCGGTTAAACGCATAACAGTGAATCTAGCTACACAAGAAGCGGAAAAACTAGAAAAATATTGTCAACAGACAGGTAGACCAGCAACAGATGTGATTCGAGAACTGATTAGAAGCCTCCCTCAAGGGGAAGAGATGACAGGAGGGTGATAGACGACAGGGAGT
>NZ_VILC01000056.1:8283-9979 GCF_009712065.1 Aphanizomenon sp. UHCC 0183
TTGGGGGAGTAGGGGGAGTAGGGGGAGTAGGGGAGTAGGGGGAGTTGGGGAGAGGAATTTTACTGATGACAACTGACAACTGACAACTGACTAATGACAACTGACAACTGACAACTGACAACTGACTAATGACTAATTCAGTTACAATTTGTAAAGAAACTGAACAAGGAAGAGGGAATGCGCGTTGCAATTGTGGGTGCGGGATTAGCAGGGTTAGCAACTGCTGTAGATTTAGTAGATGCTGGCTGTGAAGTAGAAATTTTCGAGTCTCGTCCGTTTGTGGGGGGTAAAGTTAGCAGTTGGGTAGATGGTGACGGCAACCATATTGAAATGGGGCTGCACGTCTTTTTTGGCTGCTACTACAATTTGTTTGAGTTGATGGAGAAAGTGGGGGCTGGTGATAATTTACGCTTGAAGGAACATAGTCATACTTTTATCAATAAAGGTGGACAAACTGGGGCATTAGATTTTCGCTTTTTCACGGGTGCGCCTTTTAATGGATTAAAGGCGTTTTTTACCACTTCTCAACTTTCGTTACGGGATAAATTCCAAAATGCGATCGCCCTGGGGACTAGCCCAATAGTTCAAGGTTTGGTAGACTTTGATGGGGCAATGAAAACTATTCGCAAATTAGATAAAATCAGTTTTTCCGACTGGTTCTACAGTCACGGAGGCAGTAAAGGCAGCATTAAACGTCTCTGGAATCCTATTGCTTACGCCTTGGGATTTATAGATTGTGATCATATTTCCGCCCGGTGTATGTTGACAATTTTCCAGTTTTTTGCTGTCCGAACAGAAGCTTCAATTCTGCGAATGCTCGAAGGTTCACCTCATGAATATTTACACAAACCTATTGTTAAGTATTTAGAAGAAAGAGGCACAAAAATATACACCCGTCGTCAAGTCAGAGAAATTCAATTTGCTGAGTCTGGAGAACAAACCCAAGTTACAGGGATATTAGTTGCCCAAGGTGATACAGAAGAAGTGATCACTGCTGACGCTTATCTATGTGCTTGTGATGTTCCGGGAATTCAACGAGTTTTACCCCAACCTTGGCGGAAATGGCCAGAATTTGATAACATTTATAAGCTAGATGCTGTCCCCGTCGCTACAGTACAGCTACGTTTTGATGGTTGGGTGACAGAACTACAAGATGAGGAAAAACGGGGTAAAGGCGGAGTGACACCACCCTTACAGGCAGCAGGTATAGATAACTTATTGTATACCGCTGATGCTGATTTTTCCTGTTTTGCTGATTTGGCTTTAACTAGTCCCGCCGATTATTATCGTCCTGGAGAGGGTTCATTGTTACAACTGGTATTGACACCGGGAGATCCTTTCATTAAACAAAGTAATGAAGCGATCGCTAATCACGTCCTCAAACAAGTGCATGAACTATTTCCCTCTTCAAGAGACTTAAACATGACTTGGTACAGTGTCGTCAAATTAGCTCAGTCTTTGTACAGAGAAGCACCAGGAATGGATGTCTATCGTCCTGATCAAAAAACACCTGTTCCTAACTTTTTCCTAGCTGGAAGTTACACACAACAAGATTATATTGACAGTATGGAAGGAGCAACAGTTTCTGGAAAACGTGCGGCTAAAGTAATCCTTGAAAGTGGGAAGAAATAGGGGGTAGGGAGTGGGGGGAGTGGGGGGAGTTGGGGGAGTTGGGGAGTGGGGGGAGTGGGGGGGG
>NZ_VILC01000056.1:10056-24777 GCF_009712065.1 Aphanizomenon sp. UHCC 0183
AGGGAACAGGGAACAGGGAACCGTTTAATCACCCAATTACCAATGACCAATTACCAATGACCAATTACCAATGACCAATTACTAATTACCAATTACCAATCTAAAATCCAAAATCTAAAATCTAAAATCCTATGAGTGAATTGTTAGAACACAGCGTCCAAGTAGAAGTAGAAATTCCCATAGAACTAGCATGGGAATTGTGGTCTGACTTAGAGCAAATGCCTAAATGGATGAAATGGATTGATTCGGTGACAATTTCTCCAGATAACCCAGAAATTTCCCTGTGGAAACTAAGTACAGGAGGGTTAGAATTTGCTTGGAAATCCCGAATTACTAAAATGATTCCTAATCAAATTATTCAATGGGAATCGGTTGATGGTTTACCAAATCAAGGGGCTATTCGGTTTTATGATCGTCATGAGATGAGTGTTGTGAAAATGACAGTTTCCTATGCTATTCCTGGATTAATTGGTAAACTTATGGATAACTTATTTTTAGGAAAAGTGGTAGAATCCACAATCCAAGCAGATTTGGAAAGGTTTAAAGAATATGCCTTGAATGTGAAAACCAATTAAGTGTAAAATTGAACGTCAAAAAAATTCATTCTCCCCAAACCATCACTCACTCTCTGCGCCTCTGCGTGAAACAAATTCTTAATCAGTTCATCCCATTTGACTCTTGCTAAACTAGGCAAAACCACATCAGCATCCCCTACCCTCTCCTCTGGTCCCAAGCCTACCACCCACATATTTGCTGCTTTAGCGGCTGTAATACCTACGGCTGCATCTTCAAAAACCACACATTCATCTGGGGGAATTCCTAACTGGTTGGCGGCATTAAGAAATAAATCTGGTGCTGGTTTGACAGCTTGGACAGTATCACCATCAGTAACAACATCTACTCTATCACCAATTCCCAATTTTTCAATCACCATGCGGGCATTTTTACTAGCAGAACCAATGGCGATTTTGATCCCAGCTTCATGCAATTCAGCCAACAAAGCCACAGCCCCTGGTAATAAATCTGCGGGTGTAATATTATGAATTAGTTCTACATAATAATTATTTTTCCGAGCCATCATTTCCTGAATTTGCACTTCTGAATATTCTCTATTACCAATAATCAACATCAGAGAAGCGTGACGAGATACACCCCGCAAGGATTCATTAATTTCTCGATTAAAAAATAAACCTTCCTCATTAGCTAACTTTTGCCAAGCTTGGTAATGATATTCTGCGGTATCAGTCAATACGCCATCTAAATCAAAAATCACGCCCCGGATGTTAGTTTTTCCTGCCTTTGGTAATTCCTGACGCAAATCAAACTCGTGCCATTTACCATGCCACTGTAACTTAAATTTTAGCCTTGTCCAAGTTGGGGGTAAGTGAGGATGGGCGACTGGGACATTTTCCCGAAATTGAATACCACCGAAACCGAATACTACAGCTTGCCAAATGCCTCCAGCACTAGCGCCATGTATCCCATCTTGGGTATTTCCGCGTTTATCTTCTAAATCTACCATTGCCGCTTGCATAAAGCATTCGTAAGCCTCCTGTGATTTGCCCAAATCTGCGGCTAAAATGGCGTGAATGGCAGGTCCCAAGGAAGAACCATAACTAATATCTGTGCGGGGGGCGTAATAGTCCCAATTTATCTGTAATGCTGACTGATTGTAGGGAAAATCACCAGATTCTCGCATCAAATACAGAAGCATTAATACATCTGGTTGTTTAATTACTTGTCCTTGATTGGTTTTTTCCATCCCCAAAATAATTTGGATGGATTTTTCTCGTGGTTCACAAGCGGCTAAGTTAATATCATCTAGTTGAAAAAATCCCTCACATTGCTCAATTAGTAAGGTTTCTGGGTTGTGAATAATGAGAATTTTAGCGATAATTTCTCGCCAATGTGTGAGGACTTCGGAGGTGATTTGTAATTTTTGCTCAAGTTTTATAGCTACTTCTGGGAAAGTGGAATGTAACCAATTATAGATGAATAAAGATTTTTCTAAATGCCATTGAACCATCCGATTTGTAAAACAATTGTTATGGACTGATTCGTGATATTCGTCTGCACCAATAACTCCACGAATTTCATAACATTCTAATTGGGGATTAAATTCAACTCGACTACTCCAGAAAATGGCGGTATCTAAAATAATTTCCGCACCATAATCTCGCATCCACTCATTATCTTCTGTCACTTGCCAATAATACCAAGTGGCGTAAGCAATATCCGCACTAATATGAACTTCTCGATCACGACACCATATACGGATATCCTCGGCATAAAAGTCACTTCGTAGTGACCAGCGCGGTGTGGCTTCATCTCCAGTTACCGCACTTTCCCAAGCAAACATCGCCCCCTGATACCCATAATGGGCGGCTTTACGTCGCGCTCCTGGTAAAGTATGATAACGGTAACTGAGTAAATTACGGGCTAAATTTGGTTGGGTAAAGGTAAAAAATGGCAGAATAAAAATCTCTGTATCCCAAAAAATATGACCGTGATAACCAAAGCCGGATAGGGTTTTTGCTGGTATACTAACTTGATGATTATTTCTAGGTGCAGCAATTAGTAACTGAAACAGATTGTAACGCACTGCAAAAGCCGCTGTAATATCCCCTTCAATAATAATATCACTTTGTTGCCAAACTGTGTCCCAGGCTTGGGCATTGGCATCAATTAAGGTTATGTAATCTGGTAAACTTACGAGTTTTTCTTTAGCGGCTGCAACTGGTTCTGCAACTTCATTAGATGTAAAAATACTCACAATCTTTACTATAGTAATCGTCTGTTGAATTTGACCTATCACAGTTGCATTCAGGCTAGGATAACCAGGAGTGGTATTAATTTGGAAGTCTGTGTTAGTTCCCGAAATATTTATTTTTGCCGCTATACCGACATCTATGCGGCTATTACGAGTGCGACTATGCAACCAGAATCCTTGTGTAGTTTTACCTTGATCTAATCCTTCCCAGTGATTGAATCCTTGATTTTCTGAATAGCTGTTTACACTTGCTTGAATTTCAATTAAACCATCAAAATTTACTGGTGTTAGTTGGCAACTTTGTCCTACTATATGTTGATCAGCTAAACTAGCAAAGCGTTCAAAATGGATATCTATAACTTTGCCATTGGGACTACACCAACGTAAGCAACGACTGAGAATGCCATGATGTAAGTCTAGTTTACGGTGATATTTTAAGGTTTTACCTTGATCAAGGCGAAAGCGTTCTCCCTCAATTATAAATGTTAATGGAAGCCAATCTGGACAGTTAACGAGTTCGGTGTAAACTACGGGAACATCATCGTAAACACCGTTAATAAATGTCGCTGATAATGCACGGGGATAGCCTTCTTCAAATGTTCCTCTTGTGCCTAAATAGCCATTACCTATGGTGAAAATGGTTTCTCGGCTGTGCAAATATTCGGGATTAAACTGGGTTTCAGTTAATACCCAGTCTGTATAGCTAAGGTTACGAAAATGGTCTTTTTTATCCATGATTTTGGATTAGTTATTTTTGTTTTTTTTATATTTAAAACTTACGTAGGTTGGGTTGAGGCACGTTCACGAAGTGTGGCGAAGTCATAACCCAACAAACTCCTGTAAATGAAACTCAACAAACTCCTGTAAATTAAATCCAACAAACTCCTGTAAGAGGGTGTTTGAAAAGTTATGGTTGATGTATCAAATATTTTTTACCCCACCCTAACCCTCCCCTTGTAAAGGGGAGGGAACTGGATTTTTATTGTTTCCCCCCTTTACAAGGGGGGACTAAGGGGGGTAGCAATGTGATGAAAATTACGGAATAACACTTTTCAAACATCCTCTAAATGAAACTCAACAAATTCCTGTAAATGTTGGGTTTCACTTCGTTCTACCCAACCTACAATTTTTTACAATTTTTTACAATTTTCTACAATTTTTATTTTTGCTGATGAATGTGTTCTGATAAAATCTTGTCGGCGATAGGTTTATAAAGGAGATGAAATAAACTTTCCATATAACGATCTCTAGCTTCGTTATCTTCGGGATAAACGAAGTTCCAAAAACTAAACATTTTGGCTAATAACAATAGTTGATTTGTGTGAGAATTCCAGTTATATTTATGGCGAATGCGCTCAATCATCCATTGAGAATTTTCTAGCCAATATTCTGGATAATTATGGCATTTTTCTAAGAAGTTAGTAATTGTTTTGGCTGTTCCTTCTAGGTCTGTGGGATTGAGATTAAATCCTTTATTGTGATTTTCAATAATTTCTAATGAACCACCAAATTGAGTTGTAAAAGTTGGTAATCCAGAAATCATTGCTTCTAAAACACTTCTGCTAAAGGATTCATAAAGGGCAAAGTGAATATAAATTCCTTGAAAATCGGCAATTACACGATAGGTTTCCGCGATATCGCTTAAAGGAAGACGCATTCCTAACCAGCGAATTTTATGGTGAAGATGATATTGATGAATAATTGCGTGAATTTTTTCTATTTCTTGAACTTCTTCTGGGTTTGTTCCTGAATCTGGATGCAGTTTACTGGTTAATAAAATTAGGTTACATTGTTCTTGTAATTCTTGACTTTTACCGAAACATTCAATTAAACCTGTGAGATTTTTGATTGAGGTAATAGGACTAACAGAAAATATCGGTCTTTTATGAGGATGTTCTAATTTACCGAGAATTTGTGGGTGTTCTGTCTGAAAAATCAGATTTTGGATATGTTGACGACGGTGGGATTCTCTATTGGTTGTTTCGTTGTAGGGAAAAAATATATTTTCACTAACTCCTGGGGGAACCATGTTGAATTTAGGACTAAATAAATCAATGCCATCAATTACATGATATAAGTTGGGCATGGTGAAACATTTATAAGATTCATATTGTCCCATTGTATCTGGTGTACCGACAATCTCCTGATAGGACGATGTGATGATAAAGTCTGCGGCATTCATGCTGATTAAATCAGCGGTAAATTGGGCAGAAAAATGATATTTTGATTCTAAATCTTGCCAATATAAGTTACTAAATAGAAACTTAGGTTTTTCTAGGGAATGGGCAATATTACATTGGGTAACTTTCATTTTTCGGGAGAGAATAAAAGCGACTAAGTTACCATCACTGTAATTACCAATAATTAGATTTGGCTTGCCTTGAAATTGTTTTAAAAGTTCTGTTTCGGCAGCCAGAGCAAATTTTTCTAAGTAAGGCCAAATTTCAAATTTAGAAATCCAGTTGTTGGTAATTTCTGGTTGAGATTCTACAAAAGGAACGCGCAAAATCCAAGCATTTTCTGTACCATCAACTTTTTCTAATGGTAAGTTACAAAATGTGCCTTCGCAATTGGGAATCAGTCGGGTTAATATAATGATATGGGGTTTAATTCCTAATGTATCTAAACCTGCAAGTTCAATTTCTGCTCGCATTTTGTTTTCTAAACTGCGGGCTTGTTCTAAAACATAAATAACCTGTCCTAATGTTTCATCTCTTCCTAAAACATCTTCTTGTGCAACCCAACCATGGATGGAAATGAGGACGACGCGGAAAACTGCACAAATGCGAGAAACAAAGGTTTCTAAAATAGCAGCTTCGGGATTATCCATGAGTTTTTCGAGAAGTTCTAAAGTTTCTCTAACTCTGGCTGCATTGTTACCCCAACCTGGTTCTAAGCCGAGTGATTGGAGATGAAAACCAAATTTTATGTATGGTGTATCGGGGGATAAGTGACTAACAAATTCTAAAGCTAGTTTGATTTGTTTGGTTAGTTGTAATCCTGAATGAATGTGATTACTAATTAATAGGCTGATGCCATTATATTCTAATCTTTGTAGTGATTGAAATAATGCGTCAATCCAATATTCAGGATCTGTCAATGATTGATTACAAAAATAATGATTGAGAACGGTTAAACCTTGTCCGATATTTCGAGAATCACTAATTTTTGGTGCTGCTGGGTAAAAGGGATGAAGATCAATTTCTAAAATGTGGGGTTGGTAACGGTTGACTAAGCGATCGCTCACATCTAATAATGCTTTGGGTGTCATTAAGTCAAACTTGGTCAAATCAGCGGTTAATAACCATACTTCTTGACTCGCAATTTTTGGTCTAAGGACAAACCAAGTATTTTCACTATCCAGAATTATTTCATGGGTGTACTGAATAAATGTTCCTAGTGAGGAAGAGTGATAAAAATAAGCAGGTTTTTGGAATTGGTGACAATAATCTGCAAAGGCTTGTAAAATCTCGTTTCTTAAAAAGTAACGTTTATGATTATTACCTAATCCTAAGATAAACTCACCCAAAGCATTTTTTTCATCACTGTTAATAATAGTTTGCGCTAATTTATACATTTTATATTACCAAACTCTAGCGAAAGTCAGAATTATTGATATGCTGTGCCAAGTTAATTGTAAATAAGTTACTCAATCATTTACTTCTAACTAAAGGATGAACCCTAACATCATCTTATAGATAAGTAGGTTAGCATTGAAAATTGTCGTTTTGGGAAGGCAAGAGGCACTCATGCAAGAGGCAAGAGTGAAGAAGCTTTGGGCGATTTTACTTTTCTTTACACACTTTGGTTTTATTGTGTTCACCTACTTAGAGAAATATCTATTCGTTACAGCATATAGGAATCTGGTTTGATTTCTGATAGCGTTCACGTAGTGTGCCGAAGGCATAGCGTGGCGTTAGCCATATTTTCCTACGTAGGAAGGCAAGAGGATTCGAGAATATAAAGGTGTACTGAGTTCCGTTCAAAAATCAAATAGGAGTCCTATACTTCTGAAGTATATTAATTACCATTTTGTAAATCTTACTTGTGACACTTCTTTAAGAGTCCATTAAAATAAGAATTAAATATTACATATACAAATATTACTCAATTCAGCAAAACCTGAATACTCATATCCTCAACGAATTTTGTAGGTTGAGTATGTCGTGATGAGGTGTAACTAATCTAGCCAAAAAATTAAAAATGAATTTGTGTTCTTATGCCAGATTTAATTTTGTAAATATCCCTTGTGCCACTATTTGAATAGTCATACACGCTAAATCAATTTTGATTTAATGCTTTGTAAATACTGCTTGTGACAGTATTCAGATAGTCATGCAACACTGAAGTACATTTTACCTACAGTTTTGTAAATACCCCTTGTGACAGTATTTAAATAGTCATTTAATTCGTAATTTGTAACCGATATTTTCTGTAGTATTTATATAAACAAAGTGCCAATTTGGCTCACTAGCCACGGGAAACATAGTATTCTGCATATAATAGTGTCACAAGGAGTATTTACAAAACCATAGACAGGAAATATCTCAATGTTGTATGACTATTTAAATAGTGTCATAATACGAATATCTGTATTTCCTATTTTTTACCAAATAATCAACCTGGGCATACAATGCTAGAAATTTACCTGTATTTTTACTAACACAAGGGTAATGTGTTCAGTAATTTTTTCAATTTATACACTCAAAAATTACAGGATTTAATCTATTTAGAGACTTCCAAGAAATAAATTATCCTAAGAAACGAACCACAGAGGCACAGAGTACACAGAGAGAGAATTTCTGCATCAGTTTTGGGACATTTTTTTATTTGGAAGTCTCTTAGATTACAAATTGCCAATGAGATATCACTAATTGAATGGATAGCACTGCTCACTAAACCTCACAGAAAATTAATAAAATTCTCCTATAACCACAAATAACATTGATATTTAATCGGTAAGTTATCGCTATACTCGAATTTAGATATCGAAGTTATTCACCAAGAGAATTAAATCCTGTGCATATCATCTGTATATATTGCTGTGATTGCCCAAATATCCCCTTGATTTCTCCCTATTATTCGGAATTTAGGAGATCAAAAGTCAGGACTTAAAAGGCTTGTCAAATCAGGAGTAGAACTCCTAAACTTGACTATAAAAGTCTGATTAGTTTGGACTAAAAAGATTGTCTGTTCTGAATATTTACGAATTATTAACTTTCAATCCTACAAGATTAGATCAGGGTTAGTTATGAACTATCAAGCTTCTTCTGCTCAGAACGATTTTCATAGTGCCATCACTCCCGAACAGTTCAATCATATCATTGAAGCTATTGCTGATGGACGGTATTCTTGGGCTTGTGTGCTGATTTTACGTTGTATTGATTACAATCCAATTCACTATATCCCTCAACGGACTTACAGCCGATTAATTAAAGAAAACCGTCAAGGTTCTGGAACAGCTAGTAAACCAAAAGCAGATATTTGAGTCTTTTGTGAATAGTCATATTTACAAAGATTCATGTCAATTACTAAGAGGATGTTTGAAAAGTATCAGAATTAATCGAGATCCCCCCAACCCCCCTTACAAAGGGGGGCTAAATTCCTCAAAGTCCCCCTTTTTAAGGGGGATTTAGGGGGATCTGCGGGTGTCAGATCCCACACGAAAAAGTTTTCAAACAACCTCTAAGCCAAAAGGTAGAGTAACTCAGCAGAAAGTTATTCCCTAAAACTAATAAGAGACTTCCAAGAAATAAATTATCCTAAGAAACGAACCACAGAGGCACAGAGTACACAGAGAGAGAATTTCTGCATCAGTTTTGGGACATTTTTTTATTTGGAAGTCTCTAATTTTAATTTGGAATATGAAGATGAAAACCTTTGCAACTATAGATGGTAATGAAGCTGTGGCTAAAGTCGTTTACCAATTAAACGAAGTTATTGCCATTTACCCAATTACACCATCTTCACCGATGGCGGAATGGTCTGATACTTGGATGAGTGAGGGAAAACCGAACATTTGGGGAACTGTTCCTGCGGTGGTGCAGTTGCAGAGTGAAGGGGGGGTTGCAGGCGCTGTACATGGGGCTTTACAAACTGGTTCACTGACAACAACCTTTACAGCATCTCAGGGGTTAATGTTGATGCTACCAAATATGTACAAAATTGCCGGTGAACTTACACCTACAGTATTTCATATTGCGGCGCGATCGCTTGCAGCCCAGGCTTTATCCATTTTTGGAGATCATAGTGATGTCATGGCTGCAAGAACTACTGGTTTTGCCATGTTATGCGCTGCTTCTGTGCAAGAAGCCCACGATTTTGCCCTAATTTCCACAAAAGCAACTTTATTATCTCGCATACCTTACTTACACTTTTTTGATGGGTTTCGCACTTCCCACGAAGTCAATAAAATAGAAATATTAACAACTGAAGACTTACAAAAATTTATTCCCATAGAGTTAGTAATTGCCCATCGTTCACGGGCTTTAACACCTGATCATCCGGTATTACGAGGAACAGCCCAAAACCCTGATGTTTATTTTCAAGCTAGGGAAACAGTAAACTCTTTTTATCTCGCTTGTCCAGATATTAGCCAACAGGTAATGGATGAATTTGCCGCAATGACAGGGAGACAATATCAACTATTTGATTATCATGGACATCCAGCAGCAGAAAAAATAATTATTCTCATGGGTTCTGGTTGTGAAACAGTTCATGAAACCGTAGATTATCTCAATCAACAAGGTGAAAAAGTGGGAGTTATCAAAGTTAGATTATATCGTCCCTTTGATACCCAAAGATTTATTAATTCTCTGCCCAAAACAACCCGAATAATTGCCGTTTTAGATAGAACGAAAGAACCAGGGGCAATTGGTGAACCTTTATATATAGATGTAGTTACAGCTTTGGCAGAAAACCAAATTCACAAAATTAAAGTTGTGGGGGGAAGATATGGTTTATCATCTAAAGAATTTACACCAGCAATGGTAAAAGCAGTATTTGATAATTTGGATTTAGAAACACCAAAAAATAATTTTACTGTGGGGATTAATGATGATGTTACCCATACCAGTTTAGCATATAATCCCGAATTTAATATTGAAGCTGACAATATAGTTAGGGCAATTTTTTATGGGTTAGGTGCAGATGGTACAGTGGGGGCAAATAAAAACTCAATTAAAATTATTGGGGAAGAAACAGATAATTATGCCCAAGGTTATTTTGTTTACGATTCTAAAAAGTCTGGTTCTGTGACAGTCTCTCATTTGCGCTTTGGTTCTGAACCAATTCATTCTACTTATTTAATTACTAAAGCTAATTTTGTCGCTTGTCACCAATGGGACTTTGTAGAAAAATTCCCGATATTAAAAGATATTATTCCTGGTGGGACATTCTTATTAAATTCACATTATCACAAAGATGAAGTTTGGGATAAATTACCTTTGACAATGCAAACAGAGATAATTAACAAAAATCTCAAATTCTATGTCATTAATGCCTATAAAGTCGCCCGTGAAGCGGGAATGGGTGGACATATTAACACAGTTATGCAGGTTTGTTTCTTTGCTGTTTCTGGTGTTTTACCAAGGGAAGAAGCTATAGATCAAATTAAAAAATCTATCTGTAAAGCCTACAGTAAAAAAGGCGAAGAAATCGTACAAATGAATATTCAAGCCGTTGATAAAACCTTGGAAAATCTCTATGAAATTACAGCTAAAGAACTGTCACCTGTCACCTGTCACCTGTCACCTATTCTCAATAATGCACCTGCATTTGTCCGTGATGTATTAGGGAAAATGATAGTCCGTGAAGGTGATGATTTACCTGTAAGTGCATTACCTGTAGATGGTACATATCCCACAGGAACATCTAAATGGGAAAAACGCAATATTGCTGAAGAAATTCCGGTGTGGGATGCTGACGTTTGTATTCAATGTGGTAAATGTGTGATGGTGTGTCCCCATAGTGTCATTCGCGCTAAAGTATATGCACCAGAAGAATTAGAAAATGCCCCCGCAACTTTTAAAAGTGCCAATGCAAAAGAACATGATTGGCATGATTTAAAGTTTACTATTCAAGTAGCAGCAGAAGATTGTACAGGTTGCGGTATTTGTGTTGATGTTTGTCCCGCCAAAAATAAAGCCGAACCGCGCAAAAAAGCCATTAATATGGCAGCGCAAAAACCACTGCGAGAACAAGAACGAGAAAACTGGGATTTCTTCTTAAATCTCCCTAACCCAGATAGACGGAATTTAAAGTTAAATCATATTAATCAACAACAGATGCAAGAACCATTATTTGAGTTTTCTGGTGCTTGTGCTGGATGTGGAGAAACACCTTATATTAAACTTGTAACACAATTATTTGGCGATCGCATGATCGTTGCCAACGCCACCGGTTGTTCCTCTATCTATGGTGGTAACTTACCCACCACACCTTGGACAAAAAACGCCGCAGGTAGGGGTCCAGCATGGTCTAACAGTCTATTTGAAGATAACGCCGAATTTGGCTTAGGTTTCCGGGTTTCCATAGACAAACAAGCCGAATTTGCCGCTTATTTACTCCAACAACTTGCACCCCACATAGGTGAAACCTTAGTCTCAGAAATCCTCAACGCTGAACAAAAAGACGAATCCGATATTTACTCTCAACGAGAACGAATTGCTATTCTCAAAGGAAAATTAAAAGAAATTATCACCGCAGATGAACACAGATTAAAGCAGATGAAAGAGGATTCTATCAGCGTTTATCTGCGTTTATCTGCGTTCAAAAATCTTCAATCCCTCGTTGATTATTTAGTGAAAAAAAGCGTTTGGATCATTGGTGGTGACGGTTGGGCTTATGATATTGGTTATGGTGGATTAGATCATGTAATCGCTAGTGGACGCAACGTTAATATTCTCGTCTTAGACACAGAAGTTTACTCTAATACTGGCGGTCAAATGTCCAAATCTACCCCTAAAGGTGCAGTGGCAAAATTCGCAGCAGGTGGTAAACCTACAACCAAGAAAGACTTAGGTTTAATCGCTATGACCTACGGTAATGTTTATGTTGCTAGTGTAGCAATGGGCGCAAAAGATGAACAAACCCTGAAAACTTTCTTAGAAGCCGAAGCTTACGAAGGTCCATCATTAATTATTGCCTACAGTCATTGTATTGCTCACGGTATCAACATGAGTACAGCCATGCAAAATCAAAAAGCTGCTGTAGACTCTGGACGCTGGTTATTATATCGCTATCACCCCGACCGCATTAAACAGGGAGAAAACCCCTTACAACTCGATTCTCGCACCCCTCACATACCAATAGAAAATTCCATGTACATGGAAAACCGTTTCAAAATGTTAACCAAAATTAACTCAGAAACAGCAAAAGAACTCCTCAAAGAAGCCCAACTCGATGTTAACACCCGTTGGCAAATGTACCAATATTTAGCCGCCAGAAAATTACAATAAAGCTAAATTACGAGTCATACCGTTTCTTTGTGAAAATGCGCCAAATTTTTTGAGATTTTCTGTCTCTGTGTCCTCTGTGCCTCTGTGGTTCATTTATCTTAATTGAATTAATATCAGGAGTCAGGAGACAGAAAGAAAAAATTACCCATTACCAAATTTATGAACTTAACTACCACATATTTAGGTTTAGAATTAAAATCTCCCCTAATTCCCTCCGCGTCTCCACTTTCCGAAGACATTGATAATATTAAATTAATGGAAGATGCAGGTGCAGGTGCTGTTGTTATGCACTCGCTATTTGAAGAACAATTAAACTTAGAAAAATCCGCACTTTATCATCATTTAAGCCATGGTACAGAAAGTTTTGCAGAAGCTTTAACTTACTTCCCAAATATCGCTAAATTCCGAGTCGGACCAGAAGAATATTTAGACCATATTCGCAAAGCTAAAGAAAAAGTGGATATTCCCATTATTGCTAGTTTGAATGGTTGTTCCGTCGGTGGTTGGACTAAATATGGTAAACTCATGCAAGAAGCAGGAGCATCAGCACTAGAATTAAATATTTACTATGTTCCCACTAACCCAGATTTAAGTAGTCATGATATCGAGCAAAATTATCTTGATATTCTCACATCTGTTAAAGCCGCCGTTACTATTCCTGTAGCCGTAAAACTCAGTCCTTACTTTACTAATACTGCGAATATTGCTAAACGTTTAGATCATGCCGGGGCTGATGGATTAGTATTATTTAATCGGTTTTATCAACCAGATATTAATTTAGAAAATTTAGAAGTCGAACCTCATGTACTTTTAAGTACCCCCCAAGCCATGCGTTTACCCCTGCGCTGGATAGCCATTCTCTATGGTCATATTCAGGGTAGTTTGGCTGCAACTAGCGGTATTCATAATGCCTATGATGTGATCAAAATGTTAATGGTGGGAGCAAATATAACTATGTTGTGTTCTGTATTATTACGAGAGGGAATTAACCATATTCAGTGTTTAGAAAAAGACCTACGGGAATGGATGAAAATACATGAATATGAATCTGTCAAGCAAATGCAAGGTACTATGAGCCAGTTAAAATGTCCTAATCCTAGTGCTTTTGAACGCGCTCAATATATGAAAGCTTTGCAAACCTATAACCCGGATTCGGGTAGAGTTTATACACCATCTTAGTCCTGACTCCTGACTGGGCGCAGACCCTGCGCCCCTACTTATGAAAAAACGTATCGGTATTCTTACAAGTGGTGGTGATTGTCCTGGGCTAAATTGTGTGATTCGCGCGGCTGTGAGTCATGCCACACGGACTTATGATTGGCAGGTAGTGGGTATCCCTTACGCCACCCAAGGGTTGCTAGAACGGAAAACAGTGCCGTTAAGTATACATGGTTGGGATTTACGCGGTATTGACCCTTTGCTAAATATGGGGGGAACGGTTTTAGGTAGTATTAATAAAGGAGATACTTTAGCTCATGCTGATGAAATATTAGCCGGCTATGAAGCGATCGCTTTAGATGCTTTAATTATTGTCGGTGGAGATGGTAGTTTAGATATTATTCATCAACTATCAGTTTTAGGTAATTGGAATTTAATTGCTATCCCCAAAACCATTGATCATGATGTCGCCTTTACAGAACGTGCAATCGGCTTTGATACGGCAGTTAATACCATTGTTGATGCCATTAACCGGCTCATATTTACTGCTGCTAGTCATGACCGGGTAATGATTATCGAAGTTATGGGACGCAGTGCTGGACACTTGGCTTTACACTCAGGAATTGCCGGCGGCGCTGATGTGATTTTAATTCCCGAAGTCCCCTATACTATTCAAGGAATATGTAATCATCTGACCGAATTACGCGAACAGTGGCAAAAAAAATTCGCCATTATAGTTGTTGCTGAAGGTATATCTGTTTGTACAGAAGATGCCAATAATCCTTCTACTTGCACAACTGCTAAATGTGGTCAAGGTCAATATATTGCCGAAAAAATTGCCAGTTGTAGTCATCACCTGATTGATACCAGAGTTTCTGTATTAGGACATATTCAGCGCGGTGGTATCCCCTCAGCTTTAGACCGTCTCACAGCTACCATGTTTGGTAAAGTTGCCATTGATTTAATTGCCCAAAATCAATATGATCAAATGTTAGCTTGGCAAAATGGAAAGGTTGTCACTTTCCCCATTCAAGCCGTGATAGATAATAATCCCTCTCTTGTTAATCCTCAAGGTGATTTAGTCCAAACCGCTCGGTCTTTAGGTATATATATTGGTGAATAAGTTGACAGGTAATAGGTGACAGGTGACAGGTAATAGGTGACAGGTGACAGGTGACAGGTGACAGGTAACAGGTAATGGGTAATGGGTAATGGGTAATAGGTAATAGAAAGATAAATAATCTCCCCAACCCCCCCCACTCCCCCACTCCCCCAACCCCCCCCACTCCCCCAACTCCCCCAACCCCCCCCACTCCCCCAACTCCCCCCACTCCC
>NZ_VILC01000056.1:24804-32248 GCF_009712065.1 Aphanizomenon sp. UHCC 0183
CCCCCCACTCCCCCACTCCCACTCCCCCAACTCCCCCACTCCCCCAACTCCCTTACGTATTACTCAACTTCAGCGAGCGCCTCTAAATGAAAAGCCACATTTTTCAGTGCCATTTCAATTTCGTTACTATAAGAAAGACTTCTCCATCTTGGTGTTGTGGCATAGTCTAAGGCATTTGTATCCAAGTATTCTGCAAAAATTACCAGTTTTTCGGGGTCTGTTGGGGCTGTTGCCAACTTTGCTAAAAATTCTTGAGGTGTCATAGATTTGCCAGGAAAGAATAAAAGTCTCATGAATCGGTCAATTCTATGAGCATAAGTGCTACGATCCCCAAAAATCTGTTCAAAATACTCAAATATTGGTAATTGGTAATTTTTTTTTCATTTCTCCTGACTGGGCTGACTGGGCGCAGGCCCTGCGCCCCTACTTCCTGACTCCTAACTTCAGTACATAACTCAATGTTTCCAGTAATTCTTGATTAGTGTAGGGTTTTAATAAAATCGCAGGAACTTGATTTTCATTACTTGGTTCCAGCATATTTTGAATATTACGTCCACTACAAGCAATTATTTTGACTTGAGGATTGATTTTTTTCAAATTGGAGATAGCAGAACTTCCATCCATTTCTGGCATCATCATATCCATCAACACTGCTCTAATTTGCTGTTTGTACCGTGCATAAATAGCGATCGCCTCCATCCCATTTTTAGCAGTAATAGTTTGATAATTGTAACTTTCTAAAATATTTTTCGTAACTTCCAGCACTTGGGGTTCATCATCTACCACCAAAATTAACTCTCCCCGTCCTGGATACATTTCCCCATAATCCGGTTCTAAAGCGATAACTTCCTGATTTACCGATGGTAAAAATACTTTAAATTTACTGCCTTTCCCCACTTCACTATCAACATTAATAAAACCCTTGTGACTTTTAATCGTTCCTAGCACTGTTGATAGTCCTAATCCTGTTCCCTTGCCAATATCCTTAGTAGTAAAAAATGGCTCAAATATTCTTTCTAATATTTCCGGTGGCATCCCCGTCCCCGTATCTTCCACGGTAATCACAATATAATTTCCCACACCAGCATAATGATTTATCCGTCTCATCTCTTCACTAATATACAAATTTTCCGCAGAAATAGACAGATTGCCACCATTAGGCATAGCATGACCAGCATTAACCATTAAGTTAATTAATACTTGTTCCAGTTCATTCTTATCCCCAGATACCGTCCATAATTTTGGCGGGAGATCGGTGAAAAATATGATAGATTGAGGAAAAGAAAATGTTTCCTTAGCCATCTGAATAGTATCCCTAATCAAATCACTAATCTGAATAGTTGTATATTGAATCTCTACTCCCTTAGCAAAAGATAAAAGTTGTCTTACCAAGGCTGCCCCTTTTTTAGCATTATTCTCAATAGTTGTTAGCATTGGCAAACAATTATCTTTATCTAACGAAGGTTTACTTCTAAGCAATTGAGCATATCCTAAAATCGGTGTTAAATGATTATTGATATTGTGAGCAATCCCACCAGCTAAAGTCCCAATACTTTCCATTCTTTTAGCATGAATTTCCATCTGTTGAGCGCGGGAAAACTGCTCTTCTAGTCTTTTCTTTTCAGTAATATCAGTATCTACCGTGAGAATAGATTTAGGTTGTCCATCACCATCTAACATCAATGTCCAACGACTTTGAACAATAATTAGTTGATTCGATTGTGTACGTTTGCGTAATTCACCCTGCCAACTTCCCAATCTCACTACAGTTTGCAGAGGAATGATCTCTTGCTCATGGGAAGTTGAATCATAAAAAATATCCTTGGGATTCTTGTCTAAAACCTCCTGACTTTTCCACCCATATATCTTCTCTGCACCCTGATTCCAAAAAAGAATTTGGGCTTGAAAATCACGGACGAAAATTGCATCAGTTGCAATATCTAAAAGGGCAGCTTGTTCAGAGATTTGCTGTTCAGTTGCCTTCCGTTCAGAAATATCTCTAGTAGTACCAATCATCCGCATCGGTTCACCATTTTCATTACAGTAAACTTTTCCCCTAGAACTCAACCAATTTAGGCTACTATCACCACAAACGATCCGATACTCACAGACGAAATCAACTTTTTTCTCAATAGAGGTAATCACACATTTTTGAAACCGCTCACGGTCTTCAGGATAGACTAACTTGAGAAAGTCTTCACAATTAGGAGATAGAGTATCAATAGGTAAACCATACATTAAACCCAAATTAGGAGACCAGAGAGTTTTATTGGTTTGGATATGCCAATCCCAGATTCCAATTTTACCTGCTTCCAGTGCCAATGTGAGTCGGGCTTCACTTTCTTGTAAGGAATCTTGAATCTCTTCTCGTTCCACGATTTCCTGTTGCAATCGCTCATTAGCAATCACTAATTCTGCCGTGCGTTCTTTTACCCTGGTTTCCAAAACATCGCTATTTTGACGGAGCGCTGCTTCTAATTTTTGGCGTTCACGCAGTGCAGCTTGCTGTTCGCTAATATCAGTTATTGACCACAATAACCCGGTTATTTTACCTTCACTATCAGATATAGGATTTACTCTGACACTAGCAGAAAATAGCGAACCTTTGCGAGGCTGGAAATCTATTTTCCATTCCTGTAAATGCTGTATTTTTTTTAAATGGGACATGAAATGAAAGCGGTGTTTTGCAACAATAAACACCACTAATGGCTTGCCAATCAGATGATTTTGACCTACAGATAATAAGGATGCTGCTCCATAATTAGCTTGCTGAATTATACCTGAACTATCAGTTACTAAATAACCATTAGGTGCAAATTCAAATAGATTTTGATAACGTTGCCGTTCTGCTTCAGTAATTTCACGGGAATAGATCAATTGTTCATTTTGTTGCCGCAGTTCTTCTTCTGCAATTTGCAGTTCTTCTAAGGTTTCCTGAAGTTGCAGATTAATTTCTACACTATCAGCAACCTCTTCTTTCACCCATTGTTGTAAACAATTATAAGTTTGCCAGCAAATTACTTCTAATTCTTGATTAATTGCTGTGTGTTTTGTATTAGAATCTCCGAGATTTTCCTGTAATGCCTCAATCACACCCACTATTTTTTCTATATTTAAGCTTTGTAGTAAGTCTTTTTCATGGACAATACCAATTAAGTTTTCTTCGTCATCTACTATAGGTAAATGTTGAATATCATGCTGATTTAAAAGTGCCAACACGGTTAAAATATGCTCAGAATCTGATTTTTTGAGGGTAATTGGTGGCTGATTCATCACATCCGCCATTTTCACTGCTGATAGGTTAGTATTTGAGGCAACTACCCTTAGTACATCCTTAATCGTCAAAATTCCTTGTAATTTCTTGCCCTCTACCACCAAAACATAGTCTTTTGCTTCTTGGGTTAAATGACTAACTGCAACCTGATTCATCAATTCAATAGCATCCATTACATAACTATCATGACCAATAGTTACAGGAGAATAATCAATAATTTGATGTAAACTAGGTAAATCAATTAACTTCTCATTCAGTCCGTCAACTAATGGGTTTAATGGTTTTGTCTGATCAATAGATACTTCTGTAACTAATTTCATATCAGTAAAATATGGTAATAATGAGTTGATTTATACATTAAAAACTGTTCAAACAACCTCTAAGGGACTTCCAGGAAATAAATTATCCCAATAAATAAATGAACAAACGAACCACAGAGGCACAGAGAACACAGAGAGAGAAGAAATAGGGAGGGTTTTTGCGTTAGTTTTGGGACATTTTTTTATTTGGAAGTCTCTAAGAGTAAGCCACAAAATTATGTTCACCTACTTAAGTTGTCTGTGAAGGCAGGGAACAGGGAACAGTTTTAGCTATTTCACAAAACGAAATATATTTTAATTTTTCTCCACCCACTTAATAGGGATAAGTAGGTGAACACAATAAAACCAAACTGTGTAAAGAAATGTAAAATCGCCCAAACCCTCTTCACTCTTGCCTCTTGCCTCTTGCCTTTTGCCTTGCCATAACGACAATTTTCAACGCTCACCTACTTATTGTTTAAATCTTAATCGTATGATCAAATTGTATACTTGAAAATTTATATATAACCAATAAGTCGTGAGACAGAATTAATTACACAATGTCATTGCGTAAGCGTTGCGTGTCGTTAGCCATATGTGACGAAGTGAAATGAAGCAATTCCAAGGGTTGTGATTGCTTCCCTTCGCTCGCAATGACTGTAACCCTACAAATCAAGGCTTTTTCTAATTTGGACAAGGTATTGAGACATATTTTGGAAAATTGGCATTTTTTTTTGTGGAGTTCCTTTGGGATTATAGCACATCTTTGACTTAGTAGTGATTAGTTACAATAAAACTTTAGTTAAATGTAAAGCGCAATTATAAATATTGTATTCATTGCACCTTCGTCTAGGAGTTTAGATTGAGAATTCCTAAATCCCTACTGATTCCCCCTGATTACTCCTAATTCCTGTTTTAATTTAATCACTTGTGTTATCACAGATAAAAATAACTCACGCTGTATAATTAACCCATCTTCTCAATCAATACCTTAGCCATTTTCTGTAGGTTGGGTTAAGCCAAAGCGTAACCTAACGCATTTATTAAACTTTATGCTATGGCTGGGCAACGCTAAGGCAAACAATTTAACCTACAAATCAAGGCTTTTTCAAATTTCGACAAAGCATTACTCAATCAAACAATATTTTGATTATTGGCGAGTAGTTCATTTATATTAGCTAAATCAGAGATATATGTGGCAACAACAACAAAAAAATCCTGTAATTATCAAACTGGCCTTAGTAATGGCTATAGTTACCAGTCCAATGGTAGCAAATTTCTTAATTTCCCTACCCATCCAAGCAGAATCCACGAGTGAGACTCCAGATTTTCCCCTACCAGAAAAAGTAGAAAATGGGACTGTAGTTAAAGTTGATAGTTCTCGTAACTCCCTACTTGTCAACCAACGCTTAAAAGAAAACTTTGAAACCCAGTTTTCGGGAACTAAAGTAGAAATTGCAATTAACGGCAATGAAGATGCTGTAAAAGCGGTTTTAGATGGTAAAGCTGATGTAGCATCCCTTGGTCGCAAACTCACTCCAGAAGAAAAAGCACAAGGTCTAAAAGAGGTGCTAGTGCGTCAAGAAAAAATTGCCATCATTGTTGGTATGAATAATCCCTTCTATGATGGCTTGACTACTGAGCAATTTGCTAAGATTTTTCGAGGAGAAATTACAGATTGGTCAGAATTGGGAAATGCCAAAGGTAAAATTAGATTTATAGATCGTCCCTTCGATAGTGATACTCGTAATTCCTTTAGTGAGTATTCAGTATTCAAGTCTGGACAAGTATTGACAGGTACTAATGCAGTGCAACTGGTGGAAGACGACACACCTAACATTGTTGAAGAATTAAGTAATGACGGCATTAGCTATGTGTTAGCAAGTCAAATTTCTAAACTACCGGATGTGCGGGTATTAAAAGTACAAGATTTTTTGCCAGATAATTCTAAATATCCTTTTTTCCAGTCTTTTGTTTACGTTTATAAAGAAAATCCCAGTCCTAAAGTTAGAGATTTTCTAGGTTTTGTTTTAGCCAAACCAGGAGAAGAGTCTATAAAAGCGGCTAAAGAAGCAGAAGCAATTGCTATTGCAGCCATATCCATACAAACTATGTCTCTGCCTGTGGCTAATATCTCTACCACCACCCCTTCAGAAATTCCTTTAACAACTCCTTCAGAAATACCTACAGCCACCCCCACAGTAACTCCTTCCGTTTCTCAAAGTCCATCTTTAGTAACACCAACGCCTGAAAAATTAGTTATACCCGAACCTCAAGACGCTAGAAGGGAAATACAGTTGATAAACCTCTTTGATAATCCCTCTATGATTACCAAAAATATGAGGTTTTTATTACTAATGCCTTTATTACTAATTGCGGGATTCAGTAGCTTTTTGCCATTGTGGTTGAGAAGAAGAAAGCGAACTGCCAGCAGCAGCGCTTCACTACCGATTGAAAAAGCACAGACATCCTCAAATCAAGAAAGTGATTCTCTGCCAGAGACAATGTTTACTCTGTCAGATTCAGAAGCATTTGCATCAATATTATTAAATAGTAATGGGAATAGTAATGGTAATGGACTTAATGGTGCAAATTACCACAAAAATGATGATGACCAGGGAATAACGTCAGTGAGTAATATAGCCATTATAGATGTACCAGAGACCACTTACCCCAATAATCAAATTCAGGAAATGTCTGAAATTAATCTTGATCTCAACTACGATGAAGTGGCTTGGGAGACAGAAGACCCTGTTATTGTCGTCAATAGTTACTTTCCACAAATCCCGAATATTCACCACCAGCCAATTAATGCAGATATTTCCAGCAAGGAAGTCAGTAATATTCCATTAGCAGCACCAGAAACGCCTGTAATTAAATCTAATCAAAAGACTACATCCTTATCAGAATTACTTGGGATGCTCCCCACACCAGTTAAGCCATATAACAGCATAACAGAAGTTCTCAACCTAACCCAAGCACCTCAACCAGTCAGCCAATCACCACAAACTGAAGATTTATTATCTGATTTATCATCTGACTTACCATTCGAGTTAGGGGAGGCTTTAAACGCCATTACTAGTGAAATTACCTTCAATACCCCGGAGATAGAAGAAGAGATATATCCTACTCCCTTGCCTCTTCCAGCTACAAATGAAGCTATAGCAATGGAATTAGATGCTGAGATAGAAGCCTGGACTAATATTAATCCCATCAATGCGACTGGAAATACTAGAATTATTTTCACACCCCGCACTCCCAAATGGGCTTACCTATCTTGGTATATTTCTGAAGATCATCAACAAGCATTACACAATCAAGGATTTACCATGTTGGCTATCCGGGTCTATGATGTTACCAATCTTGATCTGAGCTATCAGCGTCCTCAGTTCGATGCACAATATGAATGTGAAACCGCAATCAATGATCGTTATGTACCTATTTCCAAAGGTGAACGGGACTACATGACAGAAATCGGTTATGTGAATCATGATAATCAGTGGTTGTGTTTAGCGCGTTCTGGAACAGTTCGTATTTTTAGTCGTCCCAGTACAGATTTCTGGGTTATCGTTGATACAGAATTGGTTCTTCATGGTGCTACAGAAGCAGGTGCAAATGTCACTATTGATGGTCAAAAAGTCAAGGTCAATCCTGATGGTACATTTAAGTTAACTGTCCCCTTTGTGGATAATTCAGTTGACTATCATATAATGGCTACTTCTGCTAATAGAGAATATAGGAAAACTATTGATCAGAAGTTTTTCCAAGAACAAAAAGAGGGTTAGAATGTAGGTTGGGTTAAGGCTTTGCGAAACCCAACAAAACCCAATATGTTTGATGTTTAAATGTTGGCTATACTGAAAACGGTTCA
>NZ_VILC01000057.1:0-28170 GCF_009712065.1 Aphanizomenon sp. UHCC 0183
TGACTCCTGACTCCTGACTTCTAACTCCCCCTACTTCCCCTACTCCCCCTACTCCCTCTACTTCCCCTACTCCCCCTACTCCCACTACTCCCCCTACTCCCCCCACTCCCCCTACTCCCCCCTACTCCCCCCTACCCCCCCTACTCCCCCTACTTCCCCTACTTCTGACTCCTGAATTCTGCTGTAAAATATATGAAAATTATTTCTTGTTCTCAACAACAGTGCTACGCTTGACGGTATTCGGGGCAATGGCACGATAAAATTCTATAACGATAAAATGTAATAAAGGTCTAAATGGCAGAAACACTATTTTTCAACGCCCTGCGGGAAGCTATTGACGAAGAAATGGCACGCGATTCTAGCGTATTCGTTCTGGGTGAGGACGTGGGACACTACGGCGGTTCTTATAAAGTTACTAAAGACTTACACCAAAAGTATGGTGATCTGCGAGTTTTAGATACCCCCATTGCAGAAAATAGCTTTACAGGTATAGCTGTAGGGGCTGCTATGACTGGGTTAAGACCGATTATTGAAGGGATGAATATGGGCTTTTTGCTCCTCGCCTTCAACCAAATTTCTAACAATGCGGGTATGTTACGCTACACTTCCGGTGGTAACTTTAAAATCCCTATGGTGATTCGTGGTCCTGGGGGTGTGGGTAGACAATTGGGTGCGGAACATTCCCAACGTCTCGAAGCTTATTTCCAAGCTGTTCCTGGTTTAAAAATTGTGGCTTGTTCCACACCTTATAACGCTAAAGGATTGCTGAAAGCAGCTATCCGCGATGACAACCCTGTATTATTTTTTGAACACGTTTTACTTTATAATTTAAAAGAAGACCTGCCAGAAACAGAATATGTACTACCGCTAGATAAGGCTGAGGTTGTCCGTCAAGGTAAGGACGTGACGATTTTAACTTATTCGCGGATGCGGTATCATGTGCTGCAAGCTGTGAAAGCTTTGGAAAAACAAGGTTATGATCCAGAAGTTATTGACTTAATTTCCCTAAAACCTCTTGATTTTGAAACTATTGGCGCATCAATTCGCAAGACTCACCGGGTGATTGTTGTAGAAGAGTGTATGAGAACCGGGGGTATTGGTGCAGAATTAACCGCTTCGATTAATGACCGCTTATTTGATGAATTGGATGCACCTGTATTGCGGCTTTCTTCTCAAGATATTCCCACACCTTACAACGGTAATCTTGAGCGCCTAACTATTGTCCAACCAGAACAAATCGTAGAAGCCGTCCAGAAGATGATGGCTTTGCGAGTTTAGGTATTTGTCAGTTGTCAGTTGTCAGTTGTCAGTTGTTCGTTGCTGTGAACCAATAACCACTGACCACTGACTACTGACCACAAGAGGAACACGGTAGCGTTGGGAGCTTCGCGTCTTCAAACCGCAGGGGAAAACGCACACGGGCGAATTGATTGCCTTCAATATTCGTGATACAATTAAATTGTCACTAAGGAACGCAAATTTAATAACCTGCAATTCTGATGTAACCTGGAATGGTGCGTTACGCTGTCGCTAACACACCCTACTTTTGCACCTTATTTAATTCACATTCCTAAAGACATAAAAAGCTACCGGGGGACTCTCGGAAAGTTACGCTTGTCAGAGATGATTCTGCCAGTAATGGCAAACAGGATCAGGGCAAGAACCGTACATCTAAGGTAATACCTGAAAAGCGGATATTATTCGAGCAGTTGTCTTGACAATTATTCGATTAAGAATCCCCGCGTCTTTAGACCGGGGAGTGTCAACTCAAACTTCTACTCACAACGCAATCAAAGAACGTTATTATAACCTTTGTTAGTTGTGAGTGATAGTATGCAAAAACAGCGATCGCTATTAGCGTTAATTATAGTTTTGGTCATCGCCGCTATTACGGTGATTGTGACAATTCCTGTCCCCTTGGGATTAGATTTACGGGGCGGCTCACAGCTTACTATTCAGGTGAAACCAACGGCGGAAATTCCCCAAATCACCGAACGAGAATTGGAAGCTGTGAAAAAAGTAGTCGAAGGGCGAATTAATGGTCTTGGTGTTTCTGAGCCATTAATTCAAACTATCGGTACAGATAAGATATCCGTACAACTACCGGGTGTCAATGACCCAGAACAAGCAGAACGAGTATTAGGTGGTACAGCACAATTAGAGTTCCGTGTCCAAAAACCGAATACAGAAACACAACTTTTTGCTTTCCAGATTACACGCAACGATCTGAAAACTAAGCGAGAAGAGTTGAAAAAATCCAAAGATCAAGCCGCGATTGATAAAAATAAGGAAGAGTTTCAAAAGAATAATCAAGCGATCGCCGAATTGTTTGAAAGTACCAACCCACCCCTCACCGGCAAATATCTCAAGGATGCCTACGGTGAACCCAATCAAGGCACTAACTGGAATGTGGCTATCCGTTTTGATCAAAAAGGTGGAGAACTCTTTGCTGGACTCACCAAAGAGCTTGCTGGTACAGGTCGGAGTATTGGTATTTTTCTAGATAATGAAGTCATTAGTTCACCCACCGTAGGACCAGAACACGCTGCTACTGGAATCACTGGTGGTTCTGCTATTATTACGGGTCGTTTTCAAGCCCAAGAGGCTAATGATTTAGGGGTACAATTGCGCGGGGGTGCATTACCTGTTCCTGTGGAAATTGCGGAGAGAAGAACAGTAGGAGCTACTTTAGGAAAAGATAGTATTCAAAGAAGTATCTACGCTGGTATTGGTGGTCTGACTTTAGTATTAATATTTATGGTGTGGTACTATCGCCTACCGGGAATGATAGCCAATGTTTCACTAATAATTTACTCCATACTGACTTGGGCTGCATTTTGTTTACTAAGTGTTACCCTCACTTTGCCGGGAATTGCAGGTTTTATTCTCAGTATTGGTATGGCTGTTGATGCTAACGTCTTGATTTTTGAACGCACCAGAGAAGAATTACAAGCAGGTAAATCTTTATATCGTTCTGTAGAATCTGGTTTTTACCGCGCCTTTTCCAGTATTTTAGATAGTAACGTTACTACCTGGATTGCTTGTGCTGCATTATTTTGGTTAGGTTCAGGATTAGTCAAAGGCTTTGCACTTACCTTAGCTTTAGGCGTAGGGGTGAGTATGTTTACCGCAATTACTTGTAGTCGCACATTGATGTTTTTAGTTATTTCTATTCCCTCTTTGCGGAACACACAACTTTATGCTCCTAATGTGCCAGTAGCAAATAAGACAGGAGTGGCACAATGAGACTAGATATTAACAAGGCACGGGGTACTTGGTGGACTATTTCCGCTGTGATTATCCTGGTGGGTATTATCTCCATGGTGATATCCACACTCAATCCCAGTATCAAAGCACCTCTGCGTCCCAGCTTGGACTTTATCGGCGGAACCAGGTTGCAATTTGTGCGGGACTGTGACAAACCTGGTAACTGTGACCAACCCATAGATATTAACCTAGTTCGAGAAGTCGCCAAATCCCAAGGACTTGGAGATAGTAGCATTCAGTTAATCTCTGAAAATGGCCAAGAAAATGGTATTACTATTCGCACAAAGAAGCTGGAAACAGAACAGCGAAGTAATTTGCAAAATGCTTTAAGTGAAAAAATTGGCGTTTTCGACCCGAAAAAAAATCAAGATGACTCCGTTGGTGCAACTTTAGGAAAGGAATTATTTACTTCGGGAATCTTAGCTTTAATAGTTTCCTTTGTCGGGATTACTGTTTATATGGCTTTCCGGTTTCAGTTGGACTATGCCTTATTAGCTATTGTGGCTTTGTTTCACGACATTCTGGTAACAACTGGAGTTTTCTCAATTTTAGGGTTAGTTTTCGGCGTTGAAGTAGATAGTCTTTTCATTGTTGCTTTGCTAACTATCACAGGTTTCTCTGTAAATGATACTGTGGTGATTTATGACCGCATTCGAGAAACCATCAAACTCCATCCTGAACAACCAATTGCTGAAATTGTTGATGATGCAGTTAACCAAACTTTGTCTAGGTCAATCAACACCACTTTAACAGTTTTATTAACACTATCTGCTATTTTCCTGTTTGGTGGAGAAACCCTCCATTATTTCTCTTTGGCTTTAATGGTAGGCTTTTTAATGGGAGCTTATTCTAGTATCTTCATTGCTAGTACACTCCTGATTTGGTGGCGAGAACGCAGTGAAAATTACTCAGTTGACAACTCTGTAAGTTCTCCAGAAATTTAAATTTCACTCATTCCTAGCCTCTGGCTTCACTCGTTCCTAGCCTCTGGCTGGGAATGTCTCCGTTGAGGCTCTGCCTCCTTACTACACTAAACCCCTTGTATCGTAATAAGGAATGTGAATTAAATAAGGTGCAAAAGTAGGGTGTGTTAGCGACAGCGTAACGCACCATTCCAGGTTACATCAGAATTGCAGGTTATTAAATTTGCGTTCCTAAGGAGAGAAAAGAGTAAAATCTTAACTCAAGCAACAGAATAGGTTTTTCGTGATTTTACAAAAGTCCATGTCCCAACCGTGTTGAGTATAACTAGCGGCAGAGCCGCAATGATGAGCATTCCCAGTCGGAGACTGGGAACGAGATTTTGAACTAGATTTTGAACTAGATTTTATCGGCGCACAGTATATCTTTCCTATGGATAAACCTGAAGAACCACAAATTGAACCAGAGACAGTGGAATTAGACCCGGCTTTTGCTCAACAATTACAAAAACTATATAGGCTAAGAGTATATGGCAGATGGTTATTTGCCGGTTGTTTATGGCTGACTATTGCGCCTTTTTGCTTATGGAATTTACGAACTGAAATTTCTTTGTTACGAGAATATTTTACCTGGGTAGGACTACGATATACACTGATTTTTCATCCTCTATCTACACTGGGTTTAAGTTTATGTATTGGTATGACGACTTCTGTTTTAGTTTGGCAAAGTCGTAATATTATATGGGGATTACCATTACAAGAACAGGAAAATTTAAAAAAGCAACTTTATCGGATTCGTCAACAAGGATCTTCTCATCCTTTATGGAAATGGGTTTGTTAATAATCAGGGAATAGGCACGAAGCGAAGTCATTTAGGGTGCGTAATTTACAGGAATAAATCAAATGTCATATAGTGAATTTACTCTAGACAAAGTTAGAAAAGCCTTTGCTTTAACGATTATAGATAAAATTAATATTTTTGCATCTATCCCAGAAATTGAATGTCCAGATTTACTAACAGAAGTATTAAAAGAAAATCTACCTTTAGCACTTGCTAGTAATACTGAAAAATCCCGTTCTGAAATGATAATTGCGCCGATTTTAATAGCTGCTAGAAAATATTTAAACAATCAAATCAGTTTATTTTCAGGGATTGATTTTACAGTAGACACTGAACAAGGATTAAACGGTAATTGTGATTTCATTATTAGCCGTTCACCTGAATTATTAATTATTAATGCTCCCGTTGTCACAATTGTAGAAGCTAAAAAAGAAAATATTAATGCAGGTTTAGGACAATGTGTAGCAGAAATGATAGCCGCCAGAATGTTTAATGAACGTGAAGGTAATAATATTCAAACAATTTATGGTACTGTCACCACTGGTACTAACTGGAAATTTTTAAAACTTATTAATCAAGTGGTAGAAATTGACTTGACAGATTATTATATTAATAATATCGGTAAAATTCTCGGTATTTTATCTAGTATCGTGATGGAATAGGTATTCTATATGCTTCCGGAGTCAATTACTGCTGAACAAAGAACGGTTTTATATAACGTTAGCTGGGATACCTTTGAAGCCTTGTTGAAAGATACAGGTGAGGATAGGGGAACGTTTAGCGGCCAAACTACAGCAAATTGTCATCAAACCCGGAACAAGAACCCCACCCCCAACCCCCTCCCCGCAAGCGATGAGGGGGCTAAGATGTACCTCATAAGATTGGAAATTGCTGTAAGAGAATTGAATATTGACCCTGACATTTTATAAAAAAATACACTTTGTGTAGGTTGGGTTGACCCAAGGAAACCCAACATTTCAATACGTAGGGTTTGCTGAAAAAGTTGTCTGTGAGGGCAGGGAACAGGGAACAGGGAACAGGGAACAGTTTCAACTATCTGGATATCCTCAATTTTCCAAATCCGACAAAGAAAAATGCACCTATTTTGAGACACCATCAGCCAAAACCTTGCACTTTTTTGTGATAAAAATCCGCGAAACCCTTATTAATAAATGGTTTTAGCTTTATTTAGCAAGCCCTACGTAATGATCACGTTTTAAGCTTTGTGTAGGTTGGGTTGACGCAAGGAAACCCAACATTTAAAATATTCGATTAATTTTGCACTGAAGACTTAGAACTGATTATTTTTGATGAAACATCAAACTTAACCATCTCACAAAACCATTAAAATCATTCCTAATTTATGGAGCGCCTAAAATTGAATATTAATAGTATCAGAAAACCAATCATCATTAATTAACTGTTCTAAAGTATAAGGACATTGCTCAGGAAAAGTGTTTTTCTTTAATCCTGTTTTTGCTATCACATACTTAATAGCTTTTTGATAATTATTTTCTTTTTCTTCGTTTAGGTGTTTTCTTAAATTCCTAGTCATATCTGTTTCTAATTCATTGCGGAAATTAACAATTTCTGCTGCCCAATGACGACGATTTATACTTTCTGCTTCCCAATATTCAATTAATAATAAATGAATGATGATTTGTCTCAAATAACTTTCCCCACTACGTTTAGTATCTCTAACCAAATTTTCTAAAACCTCACTTAAACTATCTAAATCTAAATCATTTAATTGATCATTTTTTATTTGTTCCAAAGTCATCTCATACCAGGCTAAATAGTCTGATTTATATAATTTTTTTAAGTTATTTGTGCTTAAAGTTTGCATATTTCCACCTCAAAAAATAATATAATTTGATTATACCCCATAAAAATCCTCATGCAGAATTTCCTAATTTAAGTAGGTGAGCGTTGAAAATTGTCGTTATGGCAAGGCAAAAGGCAAGAGGCAAGAGGCAAGAGTGAAGAGGGTTTGGGCGATTTTACATTTCTTTACACAGTTTGGTTTTATTGTGTTCACCTACTTACAGTGCTTTGCGGTGCTAATTTGAGTTTTTGCAGTTCTTCCTCAAGGTTTTGCAGTCGATCTAACATCTGTTGAAATTCTTGTGCTTCCTGCACTACAACCTCAGCTTTGCCATTGACAGTCAGCACCAGTGGGGATTTTGTCAACTTAATTTTTTCTACGTAGTCTTTGGCGTTACGTTTGAAATCGGTAAGAGTTTGGATATTTTGGAGATTAATTCTAGTTTGCATCGCATCTAATAAAATGCTGAATAATACATATTATAAGATGTTTTGTGGCTATTTCTGCTATAGCTACCCAAGAGATTTAGAATATAAAAAAACTTATTTGAGTAAAGTGACTCAAAAAAACGTAAATCATCATGGGGAAGTCCCACAAAGCAGCAATACTACTTATTATTCCCTGCTAGGACTCCATCCCGGAGCATCAGTAATTGATATTCGTCGTGCTTATCGGGAACTGAGTAAACTCTATCATCCAGATACGACAGAATTACCTGCTAATATTGCTACGGCTCAATTTCAGCAAATCAACACAGCTTACGCTACCCTGAGTAATCCAGAACGGCGCTTAAACTATGATTTAAAAATTGGCTATTCTCGATTTGGTGTCATTCAAGTCCCACCAGATTTAAATCACTCCGTGCATAAACCCTACGATTTTTCCAAATCAATGTATTTGGATGCAAGCGATCGCCCCTTGTCTGCTGGAGAAATATTTGTATTATTTATTTTGGGGTTAACCATTGTTGGTTGTATGCTATTAGCTCTGGCGATCGCCATTCTCCGTGGAGAAGCAATTAGTTAAACTCAATTTCCCACCTCTAAAATCACCAATAATTCTGAATTGAACTGCTTATGCTTGCCGCTGATACACCCCTATATAGTCACTCTTTACCACAAATCGAACAATGGCTAAAAAACCAAGGTTGTCAACAAGACGATACCCAACTACATTGTTGGCGTGTCCAACGATCTAGTTGGGAAGCGGAACTTTGGTTAGATACTGAACAAATTACAGTTCGCTATTTTCAATCAGGAGAAAACCGTCAAGATATACAACGGTCCTTTAAATATTCCCTGAGTCGGGAAGACATCGAAGAAGCCGTTTTTTCAGGACCATAATCTGGGGGAGGTAGGGGCGCAGGGCCTGCGCCCTCTTGAATTGATTGATAATTGTCACACCTTCCCAAACCGACGTTCTCTTTGTTGATAAGCAGATAAAGCGCGATGAAACTCATGACGGTTAAAATCCGGCCAGAGAGTATCAGAAATATAAATTTCACTATAAGCCATTTGCCAAAGTAGGAAATTAGATAATCGCATTTCCCCACTGGTGCGAATTAATAAATCTGGATCTGCTATTCCAGCCGTATATAAATGAGCTTCAAATACTTCTTCAGATATATCATCAGGCTGTAGTAAATCTTCTTTAACCTTTTGAGCGATCGCCCGACAAGCCTGTAAAATCTCCTGCCTACCCCCATAATTAGTCGCAATTGTAAACCGGATACTCTGATTATCCTTAGTTTGATCCATAGAATGGGAAATCTCAGCCTGAAGAGCCTGTGGTAAAGCCGATAAATTACCCACAAACTGAATTTGCACATTTTCCTCCACCATTTCCCGCAGTTCTTGGCGTAAAACGTGTTGAAATAGATTCATCAAAAATTCCACCTCCTCCTCTGGTCTTTGCCAATTCTCCGTTGAAAAAGCATAGGCAGTTAGTGCTTTAATTCCCCAGTCCTTGCAACAGTGCAGCAAATCCTTGAGAGCATTGACACCAGCCTTATGACCCATCATGCGGGGTAGACCACGACTTTTTGCCCATCGGCCATTACCATCCATAATTACCGCGACGTGCTGAGGTAGTAATTGTTGTTTTAAATCAAGAGGTAAATATTGCAATTCAGTTTGTTGTGTTTTCATTTTTTATCTTGAGAAGCAGTCGTACCCCTACGGGTAGCGTGTCGAAGGCAAGGTAAGCCAAGTAGCCGGGACATTAATTTTAGTGATTTATCACCAAGTTGACGAACTAAACTTAAAAGACCAGGTGCATGAGCCTCCCGATCTACAGTCGGAGAAAATCGAGTTTCTAAAGACTCTTTGAGCTTTTTAATAGTTAGTGGTCTATATAGAGTTCCCTTTTCCGCTAAGGAAATAGAACCCGTTTCTTCTGATACAACAACACAAATACAATTTTCGACCCTTTCAGTAATTCCCATTGCTGCCCGATGGCGTGTTCCCAACTGCCGCGACGCTGTGCGTCCTGAAAGTGGTAGAATTATACCAGATGACACAATGCGCGAACCACGAATTAACGTTGCTCCATCATGTAACAAAGTTTTCGGTTGAAAAATAGTTTGGATCAGTTCTTTGGAAACTTCAGCATTTAGCTTCACTCCTGGGACTGAAAAATCTTGTTCTTCAATAGGCCCTGTGGTTTCCAAAATTAGTAAAGCGCCAATACGATTTTTTGATAACTCTTTAATTGCATCAACAATTTCATCAATTACACTATCGGACTTAGGAATTGCTCTGGCATTATTTTGAAATAATTGCCAAAATTCGCCACGTCCCAATTGTTCCAAAAAACGGCGAAATTCTGATTGCAGCGCCACAGCCATAGCCACAGCACAGCCAATCACCAATTTTTCGAGAACAAAATTTAGCAAAGGTAATCCTAACTTGCCACTGAGCGCCGAGCAAAGCATTAAGACTATAAACCCTCGCACCATCCATAATGTGCGCCGTTCACTAATAATCATCAGGATCATGTATGTCAGTGCCAGCACCAACACCATATCCAGAGTCCCAAGGAGCAAGGACTGCGACCAATCTCCCAGGTTTATCAGCCATTGCTTCCACCAATCTCTCATGACATCTGGATTCTTATAGTCATTTGTCAGTTGTCAGTTGTCAGTCGTCAGTTGTCATTTGTGATTTTTTAACCACTGACCACTGACCACTGACTACGGACTATTTAAGTCTTTCTGGTAGGCGATCTTGTCGAATCAAGTCTTGATAAGTTTCGCGTTGCAAAATTAAATTTGCTTCGCCATTTGCCACTACAACTGCTGCCGGTCGAGGGAGGCGATTGTAGTTAGATGCCATACTGTAATTGTATGCACCAGTTCCCATAACTACGAGAATATCATTTGCTTCAGTTTTTGGCAGTTGGGCATTTTTAATCAGAATATCTCCTGATTCGCAATGTTTACCCGCTAATGTCACAATTTCGGTGCAAGGATCAGATATTTTATTCGCAACCACCACCCGATAAACTGATTGATAGGTAATAGGACGCGGATTATCTGACATTCCGCCATCAATCGCCACGTAGGTGCGAATTTCAGGAACCACCTTGGTAGCGCCAACCGTGTAAGCAGTGACACAAGATGTGGCAATAAGCGATCGCCCTGGCTCACAGAGTAACTTTGGTAAAGGCAAGTTTTCCGATGTACAAGCAGCTTGTACAACCTCACAAATTGCCTTAGACCATTCGGCAATGCTTGGTGGATCATCAGATTCTGTATATTTAATCCCTAAACCACCACCAACATTTAATTCTGTCACCTGCAAACCATGTTTAGCCGCATCTCTTAACCACTGCACCATCACAGCGGCTAAATCTCTATGTGGTTGACGTTCAAAAATTTGTGAACCAATATGAGCGTGTAACCCCACACAGTTTAAACTAGGCTGTTGACTCACAAAAGTAAACACCTCTTGTAAATCATGGGGATCAAAACCAAATTTACTATCTAAGTGTCCAGTGCGAATATATTCGTGAGTATGGCATTCTATTCCAGGAGTTAAGCGTAGCATGATCCGAATGGGCGAAAGAAAAGAATTTTCCGTTTTCTCCCCTGCTATTTTCACCAGCATATCTAATTCATGCCAGTTATCCGCTACGATAGTACATCCAGACTGAATCGCTAAAACCAACTCATCATGAGATTTATTATTTCCATGTAAGTAAATTTTATCAGGACTCATACCCGCATTCAACGCAGTATAAAGTTCGCCACCGGAGACTACATCAATTCCTAAACCTTCTGAGGCAACAATGGCACAAACCGCTAAACAATTCCATGCCTTAGAAGCATAAAGTACCTGAGATTCTCCCTTGTAATATTCCTTAAAGGTATCTCGATATTGCTTACAAGCTGTCCGCAGGGTTTCCTCATCTAAAATATATAAAGGTGAAGCAAACTGTTCAACTAGGGTTGTGACATCACACCCACCGATTTCTAGATGATCATGATCATTAACTCTCGCCGTCAAAGGTAAGAGTTGTTGATTAGGAGAAATATCAGCACTGTCACCGCTTGTTGACTGTAAATATTGACGGCCAGAAAGTTGAACTTCGACGGGGTAAGTCGATACCATAACTAATAAGAGTTGTCTTTGTGAAAAATCAGGCCATGAGTATATGTCCTGATTTCCAGTTTACCCTCTCATTGGTATGGTAATGGATAATTGGTAATTGATAATTAACCTTCCTCAATCCTCAAAAATTGTGATTTCATCCGACTTAAAAATTCAACCTTTAACCACAGATAATTTAACTGAACTATTAGAACTAGATAAAGCCTGTTTTGATGGTTTATGGACTATGGAAGGCTACCTGCGGGAGTTAGAAAGTCCTAATAGTCATTTTTTGGGTTTATTTTCACCTTTTAATCACTCCGAATTGTTAGGAATGGGGTGCTTTTGGTCAATTTTAGAGGAAGCACACATTACAATTTTGGCAGTTCATCCCCAATATCATGGTCAAGGACTGGGAAAAGCTCTATTATATTCCCTTCTGCAAACTGCGGCTGATATTGGTTTGGAGAGAGCTACCCTCGAAGTCCGTGATTCTAACCACGTTGCTATTTCTTTGTATCAAAAATTTGGTTTCAAGACTGCGGGAAAACGACGGGGTTATTACAAAGATAACAATGAGGATGCCTTAATTCTCTGGCTGTCTGAACTACAACAACCACATTTTCTCAAAAATCTAGATCAATGGGCAACTTTTATGAGTTCACCCTTCTAGTGGTCTGTCAATCCAAAAATGACGGGTAAAGGCAAGTAGGGGGAGAAGAGGGGTAGGGGAGTAGGGGAGGGAAAACAGAAGTTTTTCCTATTATTACCCGTCAAAATAAATTTGACGAACTACTATATTCCAACTGACAACTGACAACTGACAACTGACAACTGACAACTTCCTAATCTTCCAGTGATTGGGATTGCACTTCAACGGCTTTCACATCAATTGTTCCTTCTGGTGTGAAGCGTTGAAATTGAAAGTTTTTAACTAATAGTTGTTCACCACAGTTAGCACATTGTACTTGACTGTTATTTACCCCTGTTAATTCATATCCACATACAGGACACTGGTTAGTAACTAAATTCTTTTGTAACCACCAGCGAAACCCAAAGAATGCTATCACAGGCAAAAGAAACAGTAAACCCAAAATAATTACCAAGGAATTAACTAACCAGCCCAATCCCAATGATGCTAATAACCAGGCGATCGCTAACAGGGTTAGCCAGGGGCGGATTTTCTCAAAATTAAATTGCAAGTTTTTAAAGATCATGTCTATTTCTTTTTGCTAATAAAATATTAATTCTTCTTTAAATATTATTTCTTTGTGGGGAAAAAGGTTTTTTAGTCTTGTCTGAATCATAACAAACATCACAAAATAATTACAAGTTGTAATCATTTTGACTTTTAATTTTTAAATGCCGGTTAGCTTACTAATTTTTAATTTTGCCGTTCTTCTAAACAATATTTAACAATTAACAGGCAATTTCTACTATCTGAATCACGTTCATATACAACTTTATCCGCCAAGCGGCGGAGTAAAAACCATCCATATCCACCCACTTGTAGAGTCCCCGGTTCTGGCTCAGTGATTACATCGGGATTAAATGGTTTTCCGTAATCCCAAATTCTCACCTCCAGCCTATCAGTCCATAAACTGACTTGAATTTCTATAGTTGTTTCCGGTGGTAAAGCATGATGAGCATGACGAACTGCGTTGGTAAAACCTTCAGCTAAAGCTAGGTTGAGACGATAAAGTTGGCTATCTGACCAGCCATATTTAGGTAAATATTGCTGACAGAATTCTTCAAACCATTGTTGTACTGGATTTAAGAGCTTAAGATCGCTCCTTACCGTCCGATGGTCTTGCTGCACTATGCTAAGCATTGACCGTGACTTAAATAGAAAGTAATTGAACAGTAGTGGTGTTTTTTGTGATTTGAGAAGTTCACATTTAGGAATGGTGATGATTAGATTAGAGATAAAACTAAATACTTTGGTTTTAACTCTATCCTCATCACTAATCAATACCTTGTCCATTTCCTGTAGGTTGGGTTAAGCGACAGCGCAACCCAACGCATTTGTTGGGTTTCATGCTAATTGCTCCGCAACGCTAACGCGAACAACCCAACCTACAAATCAAGGCTTTTTCTAATTTGGACAAGGTATTGTTAATTTGAAATAATCTTGCCGCAATTCTAGTAGTTCGTCAAATTTATTTTGACGGGTAATGATCGGAAAAAACTTCTGTTCTTCCCTCCCCTGCCCCGGTGCCTCTCTTCTCCCCCTGCTTGACTTCACCCGTCATTTTCGGGTTGACAGACTACTAGTTCGGTTAGCGTCTGTTGATCTTCAAAAGTATATCTGTTTTAAAATACCAGTAACAATTAGACCATCAAATAATTGTGGCTATTTGTTTGTCAGATATTATCCTGTATATACTCCTGAAAATCACAGACGCTACTAGATTTAGTTTTAACTGTAACTACCTTAGAATAATCCTAAAGTTAAGGATTTGTCTAATGGCATTGCAGCACCAATACCTAACCAGATGGTAACAAGAGTACCAAAAAGAAATACTGTTGTTGCTACGGGACGACGGAAGGGGTTTTGGAACTTATTCACGTTTTCCAAAAAGGGAACGAGAATTAATCCCAAGGGTACAGCAGCCATTGCTAACACACCTAATAGTTTACTAGGTAGTGAGCGGAGAATTTGGAATACAGGATATAAGTACCACTCTGGCAAAATTTCCAAAGGAGTAGCGAAAGGATTGGCTGGTTCACCTATTAAAGCGGGATCTAGAACTGCTAGAGCCACAATACAGGCGAAAGAACCCATAATTACGACTGGGAATATATAGAGTAAATCGTTAGGCCAAGCGGGTTCACCATAGTAGTTGTGACCCATGCCTTGGGCAAGTTTAGCTCTTAATTTGGGATCGCTTAGATCCGGTTTTTTTTGGGTTGACATTTTTAAATGCGCTCTCCGGCTGAAGTGAAGTTAAAGTATTGGTGGAAGCTGTCAACAATACAACTAGCTCAAGTTTCCGATAGTAGTTTATGTCTACAACTTACAAGTTATTTTCTCTTTAGTTTAAAACAAACTACGATGATCTGGAAACACAAGTTTTGCCTATTTGCTAACAACTTTGATTACAAAGGTCCAGAAATACCTTGTTTGCGAATCATCAGGAAGTGGAACAACATGAAGACGGCAATTAACCAAGGGAGAACGAATGTGTGGGCGCTGTAGTAGCGGGTAAGGGTGGCTTGACCAACACTAGAACCACCACGGAGTAAATCGGAGATGAGAACGCCGACTACGGGAATGGCTTCTGGTACACCACTAACAATTTTTACAGCCCAGTAACCAATTTGATCCCAAGGGAGGGAGTAGCCTGTTACACCGAAAGAAACGGTGATAACTGCGAGGATAACACCACTGATCCAGGTCAATTCGCGGGGCTTTTTGAAGCCACCTGTTAGGTAAACTCTGAATGTGTGGAGGATCATCATCAATACCATCATGCTGGCTGACCAGCGGTGAATGGAGCGAATTAACCAACCGAAGTTGACTTCATTCATGATGTACTCTACGGAGGAGAAAGCTTCGGCAACGGTGGGTTTGTAGTAGAATGTCATCGCAAATCCGGTGGCGAACTGGATCAGGAAGCATACTAGGGTAATTCCACCTAAACAGTAGAAGATGTTAACGTGGGGAGGAACGTATTTGGTGGTGATATCATCAGCAATTTCTTGGAGATCCAAGCGTTCCTCAAACCAGTCATAGACGTTAGCCATACAATCTTAAAGTCCTAAAAATAGATTGCGGTTGATAAGTTTTGTTATGCGAAGCTTAGTCAGCCATGACTATTCAACTAACCTCAGTTAGAGGGTTCGCTTCTCGCTTCATCCAAGAGAATGGGGTTCTACTTGTCCACGAGCGTAGATTTGGGTGTAACTCACCCTATTTTTGATAAATCTTCCCGTCTTCTTGTCTTTACGAGCCAACGCTAACTATGTTGACTCCAAAGATGATTTTATCGTTGATCAGGAAGAATGGGCAGCTCATAAATTTGGACTAGCAACTTTATGAGAAGAATGCACTTCTTCTATAAAAAAAGTAACATAGTCGAGAGATAGATTTCATCAGCAACTGAGCATTACAGAAATTTTTAGGGAATTTGAGTCTGAGATGGCACTGAAATTAGGGTTCATTCACAAACGGGTTTGGCGGCTAGGATGCTTACTGCTATTGCTTTTTGGTTTGGTGTTGGCAGGATATGTTCCGCCGGCTTCGGCTTTGACTCCAGAACAGAAGTTAGTTTATGAAGTATGGCGAATTGTTAATCGCTCTTATTTGGATGGGACTTTTAACCATCAAAGCTGGCTTGATGTGCGACAAAATGCGTTAAAAGGACATTTTGCTAATCATGAAGCAGCCTATACTACTATTCAGGCGATGCTAAAGAGTTTGGATGATCCTTTTACCCGGTTTCTTGATCCTGAGAAATATCGCAGTTTGCAAGTTAGCACTTCTGGAGAGTTAACTGGTGTGGGATTACAAATTACTCTTAATCCCCAAACTGGTGTTTTGGAGGTGATTACACCTATTAATAATTCTCCGGCGGATAGGGCGGGTTTAAAACCACGCGATCGCATTTTGAAGATTGAGGGTTTATCTACAGAGAATCTGACCCTTGATGAGGCGGCAGCGCAGATGCGTGGATCAAGAGGCAGCGTGGTTACGCTTTTAATTGGCAGGGAAGGAGAACAGGATCAGGAGGTTATCTTGGTGCGCGATCGCATTTCGCTGAATCCTGTTGTTTCTGATTTACGATTATCCCCCCAAGGAACCAAGATTGGCTATCTATCACTGAGTCAATTTAGTGCCAATGCTGTTACTGAGTTGGCACAAGCTATTTCTATTTTAGAAAAAAAAGGCGCGTCTGCCTATATTCTTGATTTAAGAAATAATCCCGGTGGACTCTTACAAGCAGGAATTGAAACTGCTCGTTTATGGTTAGACTCTGGCACAATCGTTTACACTGCCAACCGTCAAGGCATTCAGGGAACCTATGAAGCCTTTGGACCGGCTTTAACGACAGATCCTTTAGTAATTCTCGTTAATAAAGGAACTGCCAGTGCCAGCGAAATTCTCGCGGGTGCATTACAAGATAATCATCGCGCCCAATTAATTGGGGAAACAACTTTTGGTAAGGGTTTAATTCAATCTTTGTTTGAATTGTCCGACGGTTCTGGTTTGGCGGTGACAATTGCTAAATATGAAACTCCTAACCATCGAGATATTAATAAGTTGGGAATTAAGCCTGATCAAATTATTCCCCAACCATCACTTAACCGGGAGCAAATCGGCACAAATGCAGATGCTCAATATCAAGCGGCTATTGAACTTTTGAGTAAAAAATTGGTAATGAATAATGAGTATTCAGGAAAAAAATAGGCATTGCTGAATTTAGCTTAACCGACAGAAGCCCCACGTCTGACCCGATAGGGCAGCGGGGGATGAATGGCGCGTGAATTGACGACGGTTTTCCGGCGGATTGAGTGTGATCGCTCTTATTGCGTCAACAACAATTACAATGGGAAATTCTACAAAGCTTGATAAAAGTCTGGATAGGGCATATTTTGGGCGATTTTCCAAATGAGTAGATAATGTTCATTAGTTAGCTTATAACCATTTATGGCTTTAATTACCATAGATTGATCACCAGCATTTATTTTCTTTAAGCTTTCAGCCACCCATCTGCGTGTACTCTCATTATGTGATGTGTTAATTAATTTTACCAAGGCAGCAATTGCAACTGGATTACCAGGGTCTATTTCCCCTAACCTATAGGCCGCCAACCTAAGAATATCTTCATCCTGTGATGTGTTAATTAATTTTACTAAAGCAGCAATTGCAACTGGATTACTAGGGTCTATTTCCCCTAAGTTATAAGCCGCCCACCTACGGGTCTCCTCATCCTGTGATGTTTTAATTAATTGTACTAAAGCAGCGATCGCAACTGGATTACCAACACCTATTTTCCATAAGCTTTCACTCACATAATTACGGATAACAACATCCTGTGATGTATTGATTAATTTTACCAAAGCAGTGATCTCAACTGGATTACCAGGGTCTATCATTCCTAAGATTTTAGATGCGTTCCTAAGTGTCTCCTCATCCTGTGATGTGTTAATTAATTTTACCAAAGCAGCGATCGCAACTGGATTACCAACGCCTATTTTCCCTAAGCTTTCAGCCACAAGTCCACGGATGAAAGTATCTGGTAATGTGTTAGTTAGTTCTACCAAAGCAGCGATCGCAACTGGATTACCGGGGTCTATTATTCCTAAGCTTTCAGCCGCCTGCAAACGGGTATACCACGAATCCTGTGATGTTTTAATTAATTCTACCAACGCAGCAATCACAACTGGATTACCAACGCCCATTTTCCGTAGGCTAAGAGCCACATACTTACGGATAACCCTATCCTGTGATGTGTTGATTAATTCTATCAAAACAGGGATCTCATCTGGATTACCAACGCCTATTTTCCATAAGCTTTGAGCCGCCCGCCAACGGATACCCTCATCCTGTGATGTATTGATTATTTTCACGAAAGCAGTGATCGCAACCGGATTACCAACGCCTATTTGCTCTAAGTTTGCGGCCGCAAACTCACGGATATTATCCTGTGACGTATTGATTAATTCTACTAAAGCAGCGATCGCAACTGGATTATCAGGGTGTATTTTCCCTAAACTAAGAGCCGCACATACACGGATAAACTGATCCTTTGATGTCTCGATTAATTTTACCAGAGCGGCGATCGCATCTACATTACCAACGCCTATGTTCTCTAAGTTTTCAGCCACCAACGTATGAGTTACATAATCTTGTAATATCTTGATTAACTCTACCAAAGCAGTAATTGCATCTAGATTACCAGTACCTATTTTTCCCAAATTAACAACTGCCTGCCGACGGATACCCTCATCCTGTGATGTGTTGATTAATTTTATTAAAGCAGCGATCGCAACTGGATTACCAACGCCTATTTTCCCTAAGCTTTCAGTCGCCTGATGACGGATACCCTCATCCTGTGATGTGTTGATTAATTTTATTAAAGCAGCTATAGCTCTTGTTCGGTCTGTTTCTTGTAGTGCTACATCTGCTTGATCGTGAATATTACTATAATTAGAATGATCTAATGACCAATTAACAATTTGCTTGACTATTTCATCTGCTTGAGAAAAATCTTTGAATTCAGCAATTCCAGCAGCAGCTAAAAAATAAGTTTGATATTCATAAAAACCTTTATCTTTATATTTCACACAGCCATCTTTAAATTCAATTAATGCCTCAATAAACTTTTCTTTTCGATTTCTTAACTTTTCTTCTGGTCGTCCTAGCCAAAGTAATATTGGCTGCTTCCACTGTGGTTCAAAAATCCGGTAGCTTCCCACACTAGGATTTTGAGGAACATGATTAAGAAAGAAATGCCAATCATCAATTACTGTTGCTGCAAAGTATTCTTGAAATGAGGCATGAAAAAAAGCATAAACAGGTTTTATTTCTGTATCTATCCCTACCTGATTAAGCCAACCCAATTTCAAGGCTAAACTTAGTAGTGAATCTTCATCATCAGCATCACCCAAAAACTGATTAATAAACTCACCCCGCAAGCGAAAACGAGTTGCTTCTTTATCTATTGCTTCTTTCGCTAATTCACCTAATTTAATATTCAGTTGTTGGCGTTGTGCTGCTTTTGTAACGAATTCCTCTTTTTTCCATTTATAAAAATCATCAACTAATTGCTGATAAAATCCCGCTTGTGTATCTGGGAATTTGCCTTCTCTAGTTTGCCAATTTAAACAAAGTAGCGTTAACCTTAGAGGATTTTTAACTAAATCTCGAATGCGCTCTTTACCTGATTCTTTTAAAGTATTACATAACCGTTTACCTCGTTCTCTATCTGGTTCAGAAATTGCGGTAAACCAATTATCAATAAACTTTTCTACCTGTTCAGGATAAGAAAAATCTAAAGTTCGATAGGTATCAAAATCATTAAGCGCATTGCTGCCACCATCCCATAAATTTAACCGACAAGTTAAAACTATTCGCGCTTGATTAATACATCCACTTTCCCGAATTTGTCTATGGATATCAGCTAAAATATGACCAGAATTACTAGATATTTCATCTAACCCATCTAATAATAGCCATACTCGACTTTTGTTAAATTGGGTGACAAAATCATTTTTAATTTTATCTGTAGCTTCTGCTTCTCCTATTCTATGACTAGCAGCAGTTAGCCAAGTATCAAATAAATATTTTTCTAATTCTCTACCTTGTAAATCGGCTAAAGATAGCCAAAGAATAATTGATTGATTAATGTCCTGAGATAAATAATCAACAATTTGTTGTAATAAAGTAGTTTTACCAGCCCCAGGTTCGCCAATAATTGCAATGCGTTTACCTTTACTTTTGGGTGTGTTTTTCTGTTTTAAAACTTGTTCTAAAAATTCTTTATTATCAAACTTCTGAGTAATTTCAAGTTCTTGATAAAGTTCTGATCCTTTATTTGGGAAAGAATCATTTTCACGCTTAGATATTTTTTTCCGTTCCACTAAGCCTAGTGGCACATAAACATCTTGCACTTGCAAATTAACCCCCTCAGAATAAGTGAGGGGATTTGTAGTTAATTTTTGCCTTTCTGCCAACAGTTGCCGGCAGATTTCTGTCCAATTAATGGGAGTTAACTTTGCCCGATTCTCCCCGTCGGGCGACTGTATTCAGTTATAAGTATTAGTTTGATTCCCAATTGTAATTTGTTGGGCAACCATTGAGCCTTTTTCTGCTTTTATTTCCTCTGCCAATTGTGCAAAGTTATTGATCACTGAAGGCTGATTTTTAATTTCTTCTGCTTTCGCTAGAATTTTCTTAGCAGTTTCCGACTGATCATTATTAACTGCTGCTTCTACATCTAGAACCGCTTGAGCAATTTCTGGGTCTTTCTCGGCTGCTTCTGTGAGTTCTAATACAGCTTGACCATAATCTAACCGCTGGGGTTCAGTTGCATCAACAGCCTCAATTAATCGCGGTAATAGCTTCTTTTCACGTAGCTTAGTGATTAATTTCCCTACTTGCGTCCAGATTACATCACCAATATTTTCGTAAAGTTTATCGCCAATTTTTTCTAGAGGTTTACTTACTAGAGGGTTACTTGATATCGCAGCAATAGTATTTATGACAGCCATGAGCGTGAAAGTTTTCATAAATTCGCTATAAATTAAGTTGGTGTAAAGAGTATTTCAACAGATGCGATCGCTATTTCGTAGAATTGATCGCAAAATTTATGGTATCACGTCAATAAATGGTAATCTCAGCATCTTGTCATAAATCAAGAATGATGCCAAGTTTGATAAAACTCTGGATAGAGAATATTTTGGGCGCAATTCCAAATCAGGTAATGATCTTCGCTATCTCGTGCGGATCGCTCATAGGTTGGATTGATAAAGTGCGATAGCGAAGCGCTCCGTAGGAATCACTCGTAGGTTAGATTAATAAAGTGCGATCACTCGTAGGTTAGTGCGATCGCTGATATTGTAGGTTGGAACTTGTCACGCTTGTACAGTAGAATTGAAGTTATAGATAAATCGGTTTATTTGCAGTATTGACTTCGACAATTATCTGCGTGAGATTGGTGCGATTACTAATATCAGTTGCCCGTAACCGTAATTGATAGAAGCCATTTTCCAACAATTAACCATTTAATTGTACAATTAACATTGTTATGTAACTTTTAATAAAGTTGTGAGTTTTGACAACGTTTGCAAACTATTAGCTGAAAAATATCCCCTTGATTTTGCCCGGTGGTTACTACCAGAAGAACCGCGAGAAATCAAAGTGTTAAAAACTGAATTGAGTATTGAACCAATTCGTGCTGATTTTCTGACATTTCTCCAAACAGAACATCGAATTTTACATATTGAATTTCAGACCAAGGCAACATCTAACACGCCTATTCCGCTACGAGAGTTAGATTATTATGTCAGGTTAACACGCCAATATAAAATTCCTGTCACTCAAGTAGTGATTTTTTTACAAGAAACAAATCACGAAAACGCTTTTATCGAAGCTTATGTGAGTGAAACTACAACTCACCGCTATCGCGTCATTAGGATGTGGGAACAAGATTCAGCCTTATTTCTGAATAATTCGGCATTATTACCCTTGGCACCGTTAACGCGCACAAATTCACCTCAAAGTCTGTTATCACAGATTTCTGAAAATGTTGCTAAAATCGTAGATAGAGAGACTAAACAAGATATTGCCGCTTACACAGAAATTTTAGCCGGTTTACGGTTTGAGAAAAAGTTGATTCGTCAATTGTTAAGTGAGGAAATTATGCAAGAATCAGTAATTTATCAAGATATTTTCCAAAAGGGTGAGCAACGCGGTGAGCAAAGGACAGTTATCCGCCAGCTTAATCGCCGATTTGTCGAAATAGATTTATCATTGCTTAATCGAGTCAGAATGCTAACAGTTGATAAATTAGATGATTTAGCAGAAGCATTGTTAGACTTTTCAGAAGTTGCTGATTTAGTAACTTGGTTAAATCAGCATGAAAATTGACTAATCAGAAATTGTTAATACTTTTTTCTCCTCTGTTTTTACGGACTTCCACTAATAGCCTGGGAGTGGATTTCCAGAGAATATACTCTCTCTAGCTAAAAGCTTCTAAACCTTTTGAAGACTCACCGAATTCTGGTGGGCGCAGGCCCTGCGCCCCTACTCGTTTTGGATTTCTCGTAAAGTTGCTAAATTTAAGTTGGTGATTTTTTGGTAAGCTTGGTCTATACAGGGTTTACCTCTAAGGTAGCCTGTATTAGCGCCAGGGCATAAATAAGTTAAAGTTTGTGGTGTGAAGCGATCGCTTAATAACTTAACGCTTTTAAGTTGTCGTAGCCAATGAAAAGTTTTAGAAGTGCGTAGTGGCATAGGTTCACCATGCTGGTTAGGAAGTAAATGCCGCCCCGAAAATAACACGCCATCAAATTCACGATAATATAAACAAGAAGAGCCTGGAGAATGGCCTGGTGTCCAAATTATTTGCGTTGTGGCATTGAGAGTGAACTCATCAGTAAAAGTGGTGACAGTTGAACCGGGCAATAAATAGGCTTCTTGTTCTTGGATGAGAATTTCGCAATTTAAGATTTGCTGATATTCTGCGGCTTTACCAATAGCACCACGATGACTGATAAAAAACCACCGAATTCCCCCATGTAAGGACAAAAAATCCTGGTTTATTTGTTCTAAAGCTGGGCAATCTATGAGAATATTTCCTTCATTGCCGATAATGAAGTAAGATGTCCCTCCTAAAGTGTCCCGATTAGGTGGAAAGGCAAAAATACTGTTATTCGTAAAAATCAGAGGATTTTCTGGCGTTGACAGGCTTTTTGTCAAGATAGAACGTGGTGGTTTAGTCTTGTAACTCGACTGCTGGGGAAAAGAAGACATAAATGAAAAAACTCAAACTGAGGAGTGGTGAACAATCAGGTTACAGTGTATTCACCATGACTGTGAACTGTGATTGAAAAATTAAGGCGTGCAGTCTTGCTTATAATTAAAATCTGTAACAAAAATTACAGGCAAGGCATTTTATTAAACATAGTGAAAATAATATGGCATTTTGGTTTCTCCTCCTTCTGGGGTCATTGACTTATTTAATGATGCAACAGAGCGTTGCACGGGCTACAAGAACCCCTGTATGGTTATTGTGGTTGGTTTTAATGACACCTGCATTTGTATTGACTGGTTGGACGCTGATATATGGTCCTAAACAAGCTCCCCCATCAGCACTCATTCTTTGGGTATCGGGAGGTTGTTTATTATTATATTGGGTATTGTTTAATCGGGGTCGGCAATTACCCGTAAATCCAGAAAATCAATCTCCAGAAAATCTATCACCATCAAATAATCATCCTCCCGTAGAAACAGCACCTGTCCGTCCCATAGACTTAGCAGAAGAAAGCCGACTGCGAAACTGCTTTCCTTGGTCTGTCTATTATGTGCAAAATATTGAGTATCGTCCCCAAGCAGTAATTTGTCGGGGACAGTTGCGAACTATGGCTAGTGCGGCTTATGAGCAAATTAAAACTAATATTGAAGGACAATTTGGCGATCGCTTTTTAGTCATATTTCAAGAAGGGATGAATGATAAACCCTTCTTTGTTTTAGTTCCCAATCCTCAAGCAGTTAAACCAAATAACCAACAAGACGCAGAAAAAATTTCCGAACCAGTCTTAGCATTACTATTGTTAGTAGCAACTTTATTCAGCACCACTTTTATCGGCTTGAAAATTGCGGGTTTTAATATCACCCAACTAGAATCTGATTTCACATTATTTTTTCAGGGTTTACCCTATGCTTTGGGCTTAATAACTATCTTAGGAACTCACGAACTAGGTCATTATCTAACAGCGAAATTCTACAAAATTCGCACCACATTACCCTATTTTATTCCTATACCTTTTTTCTTAGGCACATTTGGTGCTTTTATTAAAATCCAGAGTCCCATACCTCACCGCAAAGCGTTATTTGATATGAGTATTGCTGGTCCATTGGCAGGATTTATTATGACTATACCTTTATTAATTTGGGGTTTAGCTCATTCAGAAATAGTAGCTTTACCCGAAAAAACCGGACTTTTAAACCCCAATGCACTCAATCCTAAATATTCGATTCTATTAGCTTTACTCTCAAAGTTGGCTTTAGGAAGTGAATTAACTGCAAAATCTGCCATTGATTTACATCCAGTTGCAGTTGCAGGTTTCTTAGGATTAATTGTCACCGCATTAAATTTGATGCCTGTGGGACAATTAGATGGTGGTCACATTGTTCATGCTATGTTTGGACAACGAACTGCTGTGATTATTGGTCAAGTTGCCAGATTATTATTACTAATGCTTTCGTTTATCCGAGAAGAATTTTTATTTTGGGCAATTATTTTATTATTTGTTCCCTTAGTTGACGAACCTGCTTTAAACGATGTCACGGAATTAGATAATAAACGTGATTTTATGGGATTAATATCAATGGCTTTGTTACTGTTGATTGTTTTACCATTACCCAAAGTTTTAGCTAATTTGTTGCATATATAAGAGGCAAGAGGCAAGAGGCAAGAGGCAAGAGGCAAGAGGCAAGAGTGAAGAGGGTTTGGGCGATTTTACATTTCTTTACACAGTTTGGTTTTATTGTGTTGACCTACTTAATTACCAATGACCCATTACCAACCTCAATATTGTAAGTAATTGGACAAAAATATTTACAGTCATTGCGAGCGAAGGGAAGCAATCACAACCCTTGCGATTGCTTCATTTCACTTCGTTCCATATGGCTAACGCCACGCAACGCTTACGCAATGACATTGTGTAATTAATTCTGTCTCACTACTTAGTCTAGGATTTTTGTGAATTAGCGGCTTCAGTAGCCTTTTTAGAAGCATCTGTGCTACCCATACGGATTTCAGAAGTGAAGGAAGCCATGCTAAAACCACCAAACCGCTTTAGCACACTTACTCGCATCCGTAAATTAGGACTAGCAAACCATAGTCTTTCTTCAGACCACATGGTTTCATACTCAGTAATTAGAGTTAAAGCACCATCGTCACCGATTTTATAGCTACCAGCAACAGGGGCTTTTTCGGCATAACCCATTTCTCGGAGTAATTTACCTTCATCTGGGTTATCTGTATTGGGGACTGTGACTAAAACAGTCGAACCTTGATGTTTTTCTTCGTCCCATTCCATTGTGCCATTCCAGATAACTCGCGCCCCACAGGAAGCCGTATTTGGCGCAATTTCATACTGTTCACACAGTTTAATTACTTCTGGATGATCAGCCGCTAACATCTCAATTACAATGTCTGATTTGCCGTCTTCTGACTGCTTGAACGCTAAATGGTGACTGGTGCGATGGGAAAACCACTTTCCAGCACTTAATTCAAAAAATTCTTCAATGTTCATAAATAAAGTTGTCCTGCATCACAATTTTAACAATGCCTTTTATTATAAGAGACCCGCGTCTTTAGACCGGGAAGTGTCAATAAAAACTAGGAGGCGACTTTAAGTAGGTGAACACAATAAAACCAAACTGTGTAAAGAAATGTAAAATCGCCCAAACCCTCTTCACTCTTGCCTCTTGCCTCTTGCCTTTTGCCTTGCCATAACGACAATTTTCAACACCAACCTACTTAAGTTCAACTCAGGTTGTTGGTTTCTTCAAGTCTTTGTAGAGAAATCCTGGCTGCTTCAGCAACGTTTTTATGACTATCTTTTTCTAGGTATTTTAAGGCGGAGACACTTTTAGGAGTCGGTAAATTGCCTAAAGCCTCAGCTAGTCGTTGTCGCACTAACCAATCCTCTGATTGGGCAAAACGGAGAATATGTGTGACAGAATTTATATCGCGGATTTCTCCCAAAGCTGAAATAGCCGCTTGTTGGATGACTATTTCTTCGCTATTTAACGCTTGGATGAGAATATCATGGGCGCGAGGGTCTTTGATATTACCTAAAGATACGGCAGCACTAAATCGCACTAACCAGTCCGTATCTTCATAAAATGCCCGTGATAGCACTTCTAAGGCTCTATTATCTTCTAGATATCCCAATGCACCGGCAGCATCAGCGCGGATGCCATAATCTGGATCTGTTTCTAAAATTTTCACGAGAATAGAATAACACTCTGGGGTTTTTTTGATTCCTAGAGCGAATATTGCCATTGAGCGCAGTTGCAGGGATTCATCATCTAGAACCTTTTTAATTAAAGGGACTGCATCATCGGCAGATATGTGACGCAAACTAGCAAGAGCTACCATGCGATCGCGCAAATTTGGACTTTCTAACTGAGTCGCAATTACTTCTAAACTTGGAGCAGCCATTTATTTGACAGCAATTTCTTAATTTATCTTTACTTTAACGTAATTGGGGCAGTCTAAACTATGATTCTTGTGATTCTGATGATTTGGATGATTTTGGCGATGAAAACCCCATTAATCATCTAAATCAAAGAGATCACACAAATCATAGTTCAGACTTTGGTATGATATCGTCACTTAAATAACAGTAAAACTTCACACCTATACTGTGTCTTTAGCAAGAGGAGAATAGATCGGAATAGACGTAGGGTTAATGGAACGACTGTTAAAGACAGCGAAATTACCATTAGGAGAATGATCATGGTTTTAGTTAGCGATCGCCCGGGTACGAAAAAAATCACCAGCTTACAACAGCAGCTTATCTATGAAATGAACATCATGTTCGATGCTGAAAATCATTTCTTAGAAGCCCAGCAAATGATGTGGCAATGTTGTCAAAACAGTAAATTGAAAGCTGTAATTGAGCCACATATTCCAGAAACCGAACAGCATATCGAAAACCTGAAACAGGCTTTATCTATTTTAGGAGAGCAACCACAGCGAATTACCTGTGATCTTGCGGCTGGTTTAATTAGTGAAGGTCAAAAATTCGTCCTTTTAGCTGCCGATAATCCCAAAATTATAGACTTAGGATTGGCGGAATGGCATAGTAAAATTGAACAACTGGAAATAGCTTGTTATCGTAGTTTAATTAAGGTAGCGGAACAAATGGGACAAAACCAAGTTGTCCAGTTGTTAGAACAAAACCTACACCAAGAAGAACAGACAGCACAAAAGCTGGAACAGTTGATGATGCAGTTAGTTCAAGAAGCAAAGCAAACTGAAGCTAAGGCTACTGCTAAGGCTCGTTAGTCTGATTGGTATGTTCTAGAAAAACCCAGTTTAAATTATCATGTTTAAACTGAGTGTTTTTGGATATTATAATCCCCGATTTTTCATGCTTCGGGGATTTTAATTTGCGAATTTTCATCACTCAAATCTCAAAAATCTATAAATCAGGAGGCAGAATTACGTTATCAATTGCATGAACAACACCGTTACTACCTTGGATATCTGCCTGAGTTACTTTGGCATCATTTACAGTTACACCTGTAACCGGGTCAACTTTAACATTAATAGCACCCCCTTCTACGGTTTTCACTTCCCCAGATTTTAAGTCAGTGGAGAGGACCTTACCAGATACTACATGATAAGTTAATATCTTGACCAATACTTCCTTATTTTCTGGCTTCAATAAATCCTTTAATGCGTCCGCTGGTAGTTTGGCAAATGCTGCGTCTGTAGGAGCAAAAATGGTAAAAAGACCTTTTCCTTGCAAGGTTTCTGTAAGTCCCGCTGCTTTTAAAGCTTTAGCGAGAGTTTTAAAAGATTCATTCTTCTCAAGCAAAGTCACTAAATTCACTGATGTTGACTGGGTGGGTTTGCTAACTGGTGCAGTGGGGACTTCCCTTACTGGCTGGCTGGGTTCGGCGACCGGTGCGGTTTCACTAGGTTTGCTACCACGATTGTAAGGTGGTTCATTGAAAATATTTGGTCTGGGATTGCGGACTTCTTTGGCTGGAGATGGGATAGTAGTTAAAAGAGCGATACTCATTAATCCCATAATTGCTGTGATTTTGGGCAATAATTTGCTGTAATTAGCGTTCATAGATTTTCTTTATCTTGATTGCATACAAGTTATACCAAGATTTATCACATTTTGCCAACCAAAAAGGTTCTTGAATCAGGAACAAGATTTTTCGCAAAAATTGAGGTAAGGTGATCAAAGAATCTAGAAATCAGCGGTCAGGAGTAGGAATATTTATAATATCTAAGAGTTTGTTTAAAAATA
>NZ_VILC01000058.1:0-9486 GCF_009712065.1 Aphanizomenon sp. UHCC 0183
CAGTATGGTTTGCTGAATATGGACTGTTTACAGGGATTTTTAGGTAAATGAACTACATCTTTTTTATCTCACGCAGAGACGCAGAGGCGCAAAGGAAGAGAGAAACAAGAGTGTGGTTTAGAGGATGTTTGAAAAGTCTCTTATCGTGTATTAAATATTTTATGATCCCCCTAAATCCCTCTTGAAAAGGGGGACTTTAACTCCATTCCCCCCTCTTAAATAAATGGAAATTCTGTCGCAAGTAAATTCACTATTCAAATCGGATTACTTCTTCTAACATACCTCTAAGATACAAGGTTGGGTTGAGAAACGAAACCCAACACCCCTTGCGATCCTACCGCTAATGTTGGGTTTCACTTCGTTCTACCCAACCTACAAAAATTAAATTCTTTACCATAAAGGCAATGCTAGAACTGATAAACCTAACTCCTGTTCTCTCAACAACAAGCATAGGTGTACAAAATCTGAGAAAAATCTAACTGTTTCAATGCAGAAGGTTGAATAAAAAAGTTACCGACTCCCTCATCTCCCCACATGATTGAATGTTCATCATCAGAGTTCATTTGCAATAGCAGAAAATCATAACCTTCCTCTGACTGCAAATCTGCACGATCATCATTTTGGACAAATGCGGGATATCCTCCTAAACAATGTCCTCCTAATGATTCTTCATATTTTTCTTCATACTCATTAAGAAAATCATCTACCAGTTCTTCTAAAGAGTTTTCCATTGCTTTGGTTAGATTACTTTGTTGAAAGATGGGAAAATGGTTTTTAACTAAGGTTCTAAACCGATAATCTGATGCACTCATGGGAGTTGGTTTAATAGCGAAATTCAAAGCTAGACAGTCTATTAATGGTAAACCTATTCCTGGGGGTAAAAAATCAAAATTATTTAGAAGATTATCAATATTTAAATCTGGTTCGGGAAAGTAAATAACTCGAAAAGTTGTTTGTTTTAATTGCGGATATTCTTCAATTCCATAGGCTGTTTCACCTGATGCTTCAATATAAAACTGAAGTATGCCTTTTTCTGGTAAAGCTTCTAAATTGGGCGTTTCTGAAAAGTTGATTTGTGCTAAAAGATGGAGGGGAGTACCATCTGGTGCTTCAGGATAGGTCGTATTTTTGGGAAGGTAAGGTAAACCACCAAATTTACTTTGCCATAAGGTAGTTTCTGTTGTTGAATATGGCGTAATTTCTATAGAAGGTTTGATAATTGCATTGGCAAATTCATCTACTTGATTTTTTATTTCTAAGAACATCCCATACAATTCATCTGGAGTAAAATCTTTGTTATTTTCATCTACTGGTACAGATTCTACATCATACCAACCATGTGTGAGTAATTCTTGAATACTTTCGTTAAAAAAGGCTTCGGCTTCGGCTTCAGAAGAGAATTTATGTAGTTCTTGATAATGGGTAACGTTGTAGCCGTCGAGGTGAATTGACGTTCTCAGTGAACTTAATCTAAATATTTTATTGGATTTCATGATAATTAACTTTAGATGTGATTATGAATGATATTGGTAATATCTGAAAAGTCTTTTTTTTAGTTGTAGTAAGTATTATTCCAGCATTAATACAGAAGATGATATGTCTACTACCAAACGTCTATTTTTTAACCATTGACGACCAAGTAAAATTTCCGGTAATCCTTGTCCCACATGAACAGGAATATCAAAATATTTTCCATCAATTTGTACTTTTCCTAAATAGATTTCAAATTCCGCATCACCCTGGGCTGTTACCATTGTTTGTTGTTCTAAATATATCCAACCAAGTGCTTCTATGTCCTGATTGTTAATTGCTAACCACCAAGAAAACCCCGTATCCAAAAGAGCTTCTACTGATAGTTCTAATCCATCAGCAGCTATCAAATCTATCTCAAAAAATAATTCATCCTCATCACCAAATTTACCCAAGATCATATTTTGCCACATACTCCAGTTTCATTAATTCGGAAAACGTGCAGTTTGACATTTGGGTATTTTTGATGTGCTTGTTGTGCGGCTAACAAGGGATCTTCATTAATAAAATATTCACGGCTATTTGGCTCAATTGCTATGTACCAGTTATAGTGAGTTTTAATGAGTTCTGCTTGTAACTGCTCAAAAATTACTTTGCAGTCTTGAGACAATGTTTCCCGTTCAGTTTGCCATTGCGCTTTCTGTTCTTGAGTCCATTGAATTTCCGGGAAGATTCTGCCCCTGCGGACTATATGAGTAGATTTTGTTTCTGGCATAATTTGTCATGTATTACTGAAAATATATTATATTTTATCGCATTTTTGATTAATTTTTTCCTAATTGATATGTTTAAATTTGTCAAGATAAAAAATTCGTAATTGATAATCCTAAAATTACGAATTACGAATTACGAATTATGAATTAAGCTGTAACTTTAGCTAATGCCTTTTCTACAGCTTTTAATGCTTGCTTGATTTCTGCATCTGTGACAATGAGAGGAGGAACAAACCGCACGACTTTGGGACCGGCGGGAACAAGTAATAAACCTGCGTCCATTGCCGCTTTGACGACTTCAGGGGCTGTTAAAGGAATATCGGCTTTGATTTCCATGCCGTTGATTAAACCCCAACCGCGCACTTCTGAGATATGCTGAGGATATTGACGAGCGATCGCTCTTAATCCTTCTCGTAAATGTGCGCCCTGTTCTCTGACATTCTCTAAAATATTCTCTTTTTCCAAAGTCTCACACACACTCAGCGCCACACCACAAACAAAGGGATTACCGCCAAATGTACTTGCGTGTTCTCCTGGTTGGAAAATATCGCAGAATTTCTTACTCATCATCGCACCGATGGGAATACCACCGCCCAAACCTTTCGCACTGGTGAAAATATCTGGTTCTACTCCCAAATGTTCATAACCCCATAATTTGCCACTGCGTCCCATTCCAACCTGTACTTCATCAAAAATCAACAAAATACCGGTTTCGTCGCAAATCTCCCGTAACCGCTTAAAGTAGGCAATATCCCCAGGACGAACGCCACCTTCTCCCTGTAATGGTTCAATTAAAATTGCCCCTACCCGATAATTACCTTCATCTAATTCAGTAACAGCGGCTTCCACTGCTCTAATATCGTTGTAATTTACATAGTGGAAACCAGGAACTAAAGGATCAAAATGCTTTTGATACTTTGGTTGTCCAGTGGCAGTCACGGTGGCTAAAGTCCGTCCGTGAAAACTGGCATGGGCAGTTAAAATGATCGGGTGGGCAATTTCTAGGACAGTGTGGGCATATTTCCGCGCTAGTTTAATGGCTGCTTCGTTGGCTTCAGCACCAGAATTGCAGAAAAATACTCTATCTGCACAGGAATGATTAACAATCCATTTCGCTAATTCACCCTGTTCAGGAATATAGTACAAATTAGAAACATGATGCAATTTCTGGATTTGTCTAGTTACAGCCTCTACCATTGCTGGATGGGCGTGTCCTAGAGTACAAGTGGCAATACCCGCGACAAAATCCAGGTATTCGTTGCCCTGACTATCCCAAACACGGCAACCAGCACCCCGTTCCAAAGCCAAAGGAAAGCGACTGTACGTAGACATAACAGCCGTATCAAAGCTATCAACATCAAAAGGTGTAGATGGCATAATACCTGACTCCGGGGGGTTCATGGCTTGTTCAATTAGAGTTTGGACGCTCACTACCGCTACTCCTGAAAAGCTTTTATCGTAATACTTTACTAGGTTCTGGGAAATATGAACAAAATTTTTGATGATTTTAAGAGAAGTCACCGAGTCAGGAGTCACCGAGTCAGAAAGAAAGAAGAAAGCCTATTCCCTATTCCCTATTCCTTGACTTGAAAGATTCTATATTCTGAATCTTGATATTAGAAGTTTTTCAATTCTAAATTCTAAATTCTAAATTCTAAATTCTTAATTGCCTGTGTATTCTACCCTTGAACAAAAATATCAGCGTATTCAAAAGGAGTTAATGGCTGGGGCGCTTGCTTTAGCTGGTATTTTCCTAATCGGGACTCTATGGTATTCCCTGGTTGAGGGCTGGAGATGGGAAGATGCGGCTTATATGACTGTGATTACTTTGGCAACTGTCGGTTATGGAGAAACTCATCCATTGGGTAGTCGTGGGCGGTTGTTTACCATTGCCTTGATTTTAATGGGTGTGGTCAATCTTGGTTATATTGTTAATAGATTTACAGCCGCAGTCATTGAAGGTTATTTTCTAGAAGGAATTCGACTCCGACAACAAAGGCGTTTAATGGAATCATTATCAGGACATTATATTATCTGTGGATTTAGTCGGACTGGGCGACAAATTGCTAAGGAGTTTCAGGCTGAAGCTGTTTCTTTTGTGGTGATTGATTCGGAACTAGAATCTGTCCAAAAAGCCCAGGAAATTGGTTATATTGTTTTTCAAGGTGATGCGACATTAGATGATACTTTGTTAAAAGTTGGCGTTACTAAAGCAATTTGTATTGTGGCGGCTTTACCTTCAGATGCGGAAAATTTATATACTGTTCTCTCAGCAAAAACTCTGAATCCAGGCATTCGGGCGATCGCTCGCGCTAGTACGGAAGAAGCGGTACAAAAGTTACAACGTGGTGGCGCAGATGCCGTAATTTCACCGTATATTACTGGTGGCAAACGCATGGCAGCAGCAGCCCTCAGACCGCAGATTTTAGACTTTGTGGATGGGATTCTCTCCGGTACAGACCGCCAGTTATATATGGAAGAATTTTTACTAGATTCCGATAGGTGTCCCTTCGTTGGTCAAACTTTACAAAAAGCCAAATTGCGATCGCAATCAGGCGCATTAGTTCTCGCAATACGCCGCCTTGATGGTAAACTCATTGGTGGTCCCACTGGTGAAACTGTTTTAATGTCGGGAGATACCCTAATTTGTATGGGTACGGCTGAACAATTGCGGGGTTTAAATCAAATTCTTGGTCCGATTAATTCTACTCCCCTAAAACGTCCGAAAAATAGCTAAAAGCAGTAGATATTCCAACTTGCAAATTGGGCGTTGCTGAATTAGGGTATGAAATTGAAAAATCAATGATTTCAAACTCTTACTCTCTGCGACTGGAGCGCCTCTGCGTGAAACAAAATCATACTCTTAACCAGCAACGCCGCAAATTGACACTCCCCGGTCTAAAGACAGCAAGCGAGGTCATCTCATTCCCAGTCAGAGACTGGGAATGAATTCTAGAAGGCTCTGCCTTCAATAATATTAGAGGCAGAGCCTCATCAACTGCATTCCTAGTCAGAGACTAGGAACGAGATGTGGTAGGGATTTGAGCTTAAGTTGACACCAATGAAGCTCTTGCTTTACCTCTACCCACAGAATCAAATTATTAAGCCGTGTTGAGTAAGTAATGGGACAGAATTAATTACACAATTGATTTTTCTGTTCCCTGTTCCCTGTTCCCTGCCCTCACAGACAACTTTTTCAGCAAACCCTACTTATAATATAAATGATGAATTCATATTAGAAGGCGGGGATCTGGAGTCCTACCAATTGAAAAGCCTGTTTAATACCTACATTCATTGGTAATTTTTGTTCTTTTGCATACAATTCTGTAGCTTTACTATAAGCAGATAACATTTCTCGGCAGTTTTCTACCTGTCCATCTTGACCTTTAATATTCAGCAATACCCAACCTAAATTATGATAGGCTTCAGCATAAATAGGATGATACTTAATTGCTTTTTCAAGATATAACCTTGCCTTCTGCCATTCTCCTATTTGGGCATATAAAGTACCGAGACGAAATAAAATAAAGGCTTGAGGCGTGAATTTTTGTAGATAATTGTCATAGATTTGAATAGCACTTTGATAATTTTGTAAATTTTCCTGAGTAATAGCGTGATTAATTAATACCCAATCTATAATTGATGCTTGATGACTAGCTTTTTCAAAACTGCTGATAGCATCTTGCCATAAATATTTAGTTGCTTGTTTCCAACCTTTTAAACCCCAAGCTATAGCACTATCAGGAACTTGATTAATGAATTCTTCAATTCTTCTATCTACATCATTAGCTTGTTTAGTGACAACGGCTTTTTCTAAAGCTATAATTAAATAGGGATATAGGCTAGATTGTAACTCTTTTTTATTACTATTTTGCTGATTCTGTAATTTAAATATTGCTTGTGTAGCTGCACGAATAGTTAATTTCCATTCTTGTTGCTGTACATATATCCAAGCTTGCAAACCCAAAGCAAAGGTAGAATCAGGCTGTAATTGCAATGCTTTATTTACTGTATTCTCTGCGTCTTCCCATTTACTAGATTTACCTAATGCCCAAGCAAAATTAGCTTGTATCCAAGCCTCTTGAGGAGCTAGTTGAACGGCTTTCTGTAAATTCTTAACTGCTTCTTCCCAATTTTTTCGACGGCAATTAATCAGTCCTAAAATGCCATAACCTCTGCCATCATTGGGCTGTAATAGAATGGCTATTTCTGCGGCTATTTCTGCTTGTTGATCATCAAGATATATTTGTAATAATGCTAGTTCTACGGCTGCTTCTCCATGATCTGGTGCTAGTTGCAAATATTTTTGATATGCTTGAACGGCATCAGCTAGTTGACCTTGTTTGACTAATTCTTTGGCGCGTTGATGTTGAGGAGAAATAAATTTACCTTGAAGTGCATTAATTAATTCATCAGCCGTTTGAAATCTATCCTCTACTCTAAATTGCATTCCTGTGAGAATAACTTTTTCTATTAAAGAACTTAAATCAGGGCGTAGTTGTTGGGGTGAAACTAATTTATCCACTGAACTACCTTGTAAAAAAGCACTGGCTCTATCTGTGGCTTCTATTGGTAATTTTCCCGTTAATAATTCATACATTGATGCACATAAAGCATAAAGGTCTGTACTAGGAAAACGCTTACTTTTTTGAATATATTGTTCATAAGGTGCATATCCAGGGGTTAATATTCGGGTCATATCCCCAGTTTGACCGGCAATAAATTCCCTAGCTGCGCCAAAATCAATTAATACAGCTTTATCGGGAGGGACAATAATAATATTTTCTGGTTTGATGTCTCGATGCAGTAAATTATGACTATGAATAACTTTTAAAGCCTCAGCAATTTGCACAAAATAATTTTTAACTCGATTTTCTGCTAGTGGTCCTGTTTCTAGCAATATTTTATCTAATGATTTACCAACAAGTAATTCCATTACCATGTATGCGGTATCATTTTCTGTAAACCACTCATAAATTTTGGCGATATGAGGATGAACACATCTTTGTAAATAGTTAGCCTCTGATTGAAACTGTTGCAGTTGTTGTTGACGCTGCACAGGGGTAATGGACATTGGCCACAAAACTGTATTACCTTGTCTAGCAGCATTTTCTGGCCATAATTCTTTAATGGCAACTTTGGTAGAGTTGGAGATATAAGTGGCTGCATAAGTAATACCAAACCCACCTTGTCCTAATATGTTATCTATTCTATATCTGCCATTCCCTAATAATGTTCCTGGGGATAAATGCAGATTTGATGTACTGGAAGAGGAGGTTAAAGGTGTACCGCAAGCGATACAGCTAGTTTCATGATCATAGTTATCTGTGAGACAGGTTGGACATTGAATAGACATAATTGATAATTGGTAATGAATTAGAATAAGATCCCCGACTTCTTTAAGAAGTCGGGGATTTATGAATTGACTAAAAATTGTAATGCTAAAAGGGTGGCGTTATCAGATGCACCACGTTCTAAAACTTTATTAATAGTCAAATCAACTGATTTTTGTAGGTTTTGATCAGGGGTGAAAATTTCCGCTATTTCGTTTTTAGGAACTAAGTCCCAAACCCCATCAGAACATAGTAAAATAATATCTTCATGTTCTAATTTCATAGATAATTCTGGAGTAGTTTGTTTTAGATCTTGGACGTAACCATCACTTAATCTGCGTTTTGTACCGATGGATTTTGTCAGAACATTTCTATCTGGATGTTCTAAACTTTCGATTTCTGTAATTTGTCCACTGGCTACTAACATGGCGACTAGAGAATGATCTTGACTGAGTTGTTTTATTTGTCCTTGACGTAGTAAATAAATGCGACTATCACCAACATGACTAATTATTAATTGTTGGGATATGGCGAATATGACGCTGAGGGTTGTTCCTCCATCTTTAAGTTGATTTGATACTGTTTCGTTGGCTTGAATAAATAGGTTTTCTAGCCATTCTTGGTATTGTTCTATGGTTTGATTTTGGAAAAAGATGGGTGTTTCTAAAACTGTTTTTATTGCTAATTGACTGGCTAATTCGCCTTGAGACATTCCCCCCATACCATCAGCGATCGCAGCTAGGAGGATGGTTTCTCTATCACTGATTTTCTGTTGTTTAATGCCATAGTTATCTTCATTTTGTAAACGGTTTATTGATAGTCCAACGGTAGAACTACTGGCTATTTGCCAGTTAATTTTGGGTGTGCTAATGTTTTGGCGGGTGCGAACTAATATTTTTAATAGTTGTTCTAGAGGAAATCTTTCTTCTGGTAGGGAAGATAAACAAATCTTGAGAATTTGATAAATAATAGGAATGGGATTAATTTGTATTTCTATGGTTTGGTCTGTTGATAGGGTTTGTTTGTGAATTATCTGATATAATAATGCTGCAACTGTATAACTACTCATTGTTTCATGAATGGGATTTTTACAGTATGCTAATTCGGGGGCGCAATAATTTCCTATTAACCCAGAATTGAGAGTTTCACCCAAAGGATAGGCACTGGTAAGGTCGAAAAATTGTATAGGTGTTCCCATTTGAATAAATTGGGGAAGGATATTGATAAAACACCATCCTCTTTGATGAAGATAGCGGCATAATTGACATATTTGGCTGGTTAAGAATATTGATTCTTCTAAAGAATATTCGGTTTTTAGCCAAGTTTCTAGGGTTTGATTTTCCTTGGGAAGGTAGGTAATAAGGAGAAGTTTTTGATTTGATATATTGGTGCTAATTTCTGTTTCTGGATAATATTCATCTTCTAAATATTCTTTTTGCAAATATTCTGAAGCTGTATCTATTTCTGGGATAGGAGAAAAGATAGTTGCAATTTCTGGTATATTTTGGGGTTTAATCTCAATAGTTATATTGTCCTGGCTATGTGCAAGTAGTTCGGTAACGAGTTTGTAGTCACCTAGTCTTTTTCTCAGTTCTAGTTCTTGGTTGAGTGCGCTGTTGGTTGCACCTATTCTCAGTAAACCTGGTTTTTCAGATATGATATTGACTTGAAAGTAATAAATATCAGGTGTGAGTTGTCCTAAATAGGAGATGATTTCTATTTGCAGGTTATCTATTTGAAAACAGATGTTTTCTTTAATTATTAGTGGGTTTTGATTTGTAATTTCATTCATAGATTCGCAATCAGTATAGCAGTAGATGACCAGATCACACCGTTTTATTTTAAGAATTACCCCTCCCTAACCCTCCCCTTGCAAAGGGGAGGGGACTGGATTTTTATTGTTTCCCCCC
>NZ_VILC01000058.1:9747-27594 GCF_009712065.1 Aphanizomenon sp. UHCC 0183
TTTGCAAGGGGGGATTAAGGGGGGTAATTTAATTTGTGTGTACACTGTAGCCTTATAAAGGGGGACTAAGAGAGGTTATCAGTATCAGGATTTTGGTGAAATGGTATCACAGGAAATTTTTTTGATTTTTTAGATAGTTTGAAAGAGAAATCTAACTTTACCAAATGCTATTTCATCACCTGAGTTTAAGGGGGTGGGTATGGTAATTCTGGCACTAAAGCGAGTTTGTCCTGGTGGTTTGATAAATACTCCGTTGGTAGAACCTAAATCTTTGATTTTCCATGTTCCTAGTTCTTGATAAATTTCGGCATGATTACGAGATACTGTTTCTCCGCCAAAAAATGTTTCTAAATCAATTTCTACTGGTCCTGTGTCTGGATCAAATATGCCAACAATGGCGTTATTATCTAGGATAAATTCTGGTATGGGGGCGTTTGTTTGTTTAGATGTTAGTTTGGCTTTGGTAAATGTGTTGATAATTGGGGGATAGTTGGGTTGTGGTGTAGTTGGTTGAATGACTGTAGGTGCTAAGGTGGGTTCTATTTTTGGTTGTGGGGTGATTATGGCTTGTAGTTCTGAACCGCAAGCGTTACAAAATTCTGCGTAGTCTAAATTTTGATCATAGCCGCAAACTGTACAAGTAATCATGATACTTTTATCCTCATTTTTAATTATTAATTTTTTTTTTGCAATAACTTTTAAGAGGGTGTTTTAAAAGTTATGGTTGATGTATCAAATATTTTTTACCCCACCCTAACCCTCCCCTTACTAAGGGGAGGGAACTGGATTTTTATTGTTTCCCCCCTTAGTAAGGGGAGGGAACTGGATTTTTATTGTTACCCCCCTTTATAAGGGGAAAGGGGGGTAACAATGTGATGAAAATTACGGGATACGACTTTTCAAACATCCGCTAAGATCCCCGACTTCTTTTCTATTGTATCAAGAAATTATCAATTGATGTTCAGAAGTCGGGGATCTGGTTATTATTTTATCAAGAAATTATCAATTGATGTTCAGAAGTCGGGGATCTGGTTATTTATGTTCCTGTGAGTTTTCGCATTTCTTCTTCTGAAAGCATTTCGTTAATATCGTTGCCCATTTTTACTGTTTTACCTTTTGCACCCATTTTCACAGTTTTCCGAGTTCCATCGGAGATTTTTCGGGTTTTTCGGAGTTCTTCTTGGGCGTTGTTTAAGGATTCTGTCATGTCTTTATTGCCGATTTTTATGGTCATGCGTCGGGCTGTTTCTAATATTTGTTCGGCTTTTTGTGGATCATGTTCGGCTATTTTTGTGGCTTGGTTGACGAGGTTGGCTATATTGCATTGTTGGACATAATCCATGACTTCTTGATTGACTTGGGCTGCATTTTCCTGTCCGGGAACGAATTGAATAATTAGGTTTTGTGGTGGAAGTTCACCGCGTATTTTTTGTCCGGGTATGTCGTAGGTGAGTCCAAGTTGGGCGATACGCACACGAGTAGCGGGACGATTATTAATAGTAAATTCGAGGATAAATATGGTTTCGTCATTAGCGATCGCATTCCCTAAAGGATGAGGATCTTGATTAATGGGAAATTCGGCTTGGGTGGGGTAAGCGCGAACAATTCTAGTCAGTTCTACTCCTTTAACTGTTTTCACTGTTAGGGCTAGATTGGTGATAACTTCTTGTTGGGCTTGGCTATATTCGTCTATAATTTTATTGGGTAAATCAAGGATGGAAATTTGTGTACCTATGGCTGTTCCTGGGACAATATAAAGTAATTTTCCTCCTGTAGAATCGCTAAGATGGGTAAGTAGGTCTTCGTTAAATTCTCCTACTCCTAATGCGGTAATGGGGATATTATTGGTGGCGAAATTACTAGAAATTGACCGACATTGATCTTCATCAAATGTTTGTCCATCAGTAAATAATAGGGCGCGTCTGACTGTCATTTGTTGTTCACTTAAGATATCAAATGCCCGACGTAATCCTAAACCCATGCGTGTACCACCGGAAAAGTTTCTCAGGTTGTTAATAGCATTTTCTAGTTGATTAATTTCTGTGGCACTGGTTAAACCGATAGTTTGGGAAGCGTTATCATCAAATTGGACTATAGCAATGCGATCGCTGGTGGTCAATTTTCCCGAACGGACTAATGCTAATAAGGATTCAATGACTATATCTATTTTGGATTTTCCCCCTGTAACCTGTTGATATGCTTGGCCGTCTTGTTGATAAGTAATCCCCGTTGGTTTTGACTCTCCTGATACTACTTCATACATTGAACCACTGGTATCAATAACAAAGGTAAATGTGGTATGTGGGGAACTTGTAGCGACATCTTTAGTAGGACGTAATTTCAACATCACAAATAATTTTTGTGCTGCTGTCTCTGCTGGCATAAATTCCCGATGGGGAGTAATACTAATGTTAAGATTGTTCTGCATTTTTCTTTCCTAATTAAATATAGCAGGGAACAGGGAACAGGGAACAGGGAACAGAGTTGAAAGTCCTTTGGTGTATAGTTTTTTAGGTAAATTCTGTATCTCATTCAAGTGCATACCGCTATAATTAAATAAAATTTAAGGGGGGAAGCATACCAAATTCAGGTTCTATATTTGATAAATCTGGATCAATTATTTTCGGTATTTCCTGATTTCCTGTTTCCTGGAGTTTATCAATATTTTCTTCTATTAATAACCGCAAGTTGAGAGTCAGAGAACTAAATCTATAGCCTTCTCTAATATCCTCTACCCAAGTTTGAATAATGTTGTTGAGTTGATGATCTTTAATTGCTGATAGGCTGAGATTTTGTAAGGTTGTGCGGATATCTTCTTTGATAGCAGGGGTAAAAATCTGTTCTGGCATATCTTCTTGATTTGGGGTTAAATCTAAGGTGTAAGTATATTGATCTGGGGAGTTTTTAACTTGGAGATTAAATGTATATTTAACCATTTGCGGTAAGGGTTTTATCTTTAACTTCTATAGTGATTTGTCCTAATTTCCGGGTATCACCGACTTTTAGATCTTGACTGGTTTTTTTCATGTTTTTTATAATTGCATATTCTTGATCAAATTGCATAATAATGTTTTCTCCTTCTTTAAAGATTTTAGCAGTAATCGGTGTAAATCCATCGGAGGCATTTAAGGGAATTTCTACATTTAAGGAACTACCAATTAAAATTGGTTTTGTCCCTAATAAATATGTGGTTTGTTCCGTTGCAGTCCAATTTACTAATAAATAGGGTTGTGATTCTAACTGCTTTTGTTCTATCCAAGCTATCATTAAACCAGTGAAAAATCCTATAATAGACGTACCGGATAAACGCCCCAAAACATCGCCGAAAATACTGGCTGTAATTAAGAAACCACTACCACCAATTCCTCCCCCAATTGTTCCACCTAATAAAGCATTTTTTAGTTTTAAATTGGGAACAAAAAACCTAGTTCCTACTCCTACTAATGCACCGACAATTACCCAGCCGGCAATTCTGCCAATTATTTCTAAAACAGCTATATTAGAGAGAGGTAAAAATACAATTTGTCCGGTTGCACCTGCTATCATTCCCGCAGCCAGACTACCACAAATACTAATAATACCTTTATTTGTTGTTAATAAGGGAAGGCGCATATAGCGGTTTTGTCCCATAATTAAAGCTAGGTATATTCCCATTGCTAAAAATGCTGTCCAACCACCCATGCGTAATACTAAATAGGTGATGGTGTAGTTTTCGCTGGAATCAGATTCAACTAATTGTTTATAAATTGCAGCTTCTGCGTTGCGAAAGGCTTGCTCAAATTGACCGGAATTAGCATAAAATACTAATGAGCCATTGCCTGTAATTTGAGTTAAATAATTTATATCTGCATCCCCTGTAGCAACTGAAATTAGTTTTACTCCCATGTTTCTGGCAGCTAGGGCTGAACTATAAGCAAAATCCGGATCATCTGGGACACCGTCAGTAAATAAAATGATGTTTTTATCTAATGCGGTTGTTTGTAATTCTCCAATGGCTGCGTTGATACCTTCAGCCATTGGTGTACTCCCATTTTCTGATAGAGTATCAATGGCATTTTTTAAGGTGTTAGCGTCCTTTGTGAGTGGGGTAGCGGTTTTAATTTCTAGTCCAAAACTGACTACTGCTAGTTGATCTTTTTGTAAGTCACGACGTTCTATAAATTTGCTGGCTGCTGTTTTGACTTCTGTTAATTTTCCATCACTCATACTTGAGGATGCGTCAATTAATAAAACTATGACTTGGGGAGTGACGGGGGCGGATGAGTTTGGTTTAGCTTTGGTTAAGGCTAAAAATGGTTCTCCTAATAGGATTGCGGCTGTCAGACATCCACTAGCACCGTATAATCCAAATAGTAGGGGTTTGTTGTTTTTAAAGCGGTTAAATAGGTTAAGCATACTGTTTATTAAAGATTGTTTTTTAATAGAAATTATTAATCGGCATCAGATATTTTTTCATTACTATATATTTTCCATGTACCATTTTCTTTTGCAAAAAAATAGATATAATCAATTTTATATTCACCAGAATTTGTTTTATCAAGTCCTTTTTCACCTTGTAAATATAATTCTTCTATAATTCTAACTTTAATATATGGTCTGCTTCCAGAACTAGAAAAACCGATAACATTGGTAATTTCTGATTTATTATATGTATAGTAACGATTATATTTTTGTAACCAATCTATTGAACCATCTTCACCTCCCACTCTTTGATAAAGTTTTCCTGTAGCTAGTTCATTTAATAAATCTCTATCAAAAGGTGGCGCAAATATGCGGGGTTTTGCTGCGTACCATTTCTGGACTAATTCTAATGCTTGTTCTTGAGAAATATCATTTTCTGGTTGGAGATTATCATTTTCTAAACTAGATTGAGAATTATTATTTTCAGAAGTCCTTTCAGAAGTATTTTTAGAAGTATTTACAGAAGTCCCTTCAGGGGTATCAGTGGTTGATACAGTAGGGGTATTAGCAGCAGTTTCTAAAACTCCTAAACTCATTTTTAAATCAAAGGTTTTTGCCCCTTGAGGTGCAGCAACTTGAATAACATATTTACCGTTTTTAGATAACTCTCCACCTTTGAGAATTTCATTATCTGGACTAAATACCCAAAGACAAACATCCGCATCAGTGCTATAACTTAATTTCTGTCCTGTTGTTGCTGTAAAGGTATAGCCAATATTTTTACTAGCACTAACTTGACCAGATTTAGTAATTGTACTTTCATTTAATGCAACTGTTTCTACATCTTTTCCACTCAAGGATACCATAGGTTTCTCAGCACAACCAGAGGAACTGATAGCATTAGAGGAAACATTGGTTAGAGGATTTTCTATGGTTTGACAACCGATAAGTGATAGACAGGTAGAGTAAACAATTAACTTTTTCAACATATTAAATCATCTCAGGTTTCCTAAACAAGAATTAATTTTCATCATTATGGTGCGGATTTATCATTAATTAACGGGTTTTCATGTTTTTTGATCAATTATTTATGTTTAATTTTAGTAACATACCACCTTTGATATTCTTTGTTCCAAGCTAGATAAAACTTGAGTTTAATAGGAGAAATTTTCCCACTTTTCATTTTATAGTGAGTACCAATATTGACGATAGCATTATCATAACTTTCTTCTTCAATCTTAACTCTGTCAATATTTACATGATCAACTTGTGTCCACCATTCAATAAAAGAGTTGTAACCATCTGGATGTAATTCTTTATTTTCTTTGACTGTGGTTGGATAAATATCCCAAGCTGTTTGATAATCTTGATTATTAATTTTAGTATAGTAATCTTCTATAGCTTTCGCAGGTGATAGTCTATTAACATTATCTGATACTGAAGAAGTAGGTTGAGATTCATTTACAGATAAATTAGATTTTGTTGTTGTTGAAGAGATTGGTTGAATATTAAGAATTCGCCAATTATTGTCTGTTTCATTCCATCTCAGGTAGTATAGAATATCTGCATAAATTTTACTCCCATTTTTTAAATCATCTTTACATCTCACTTTAACTTTTGCAGTTTTATTTTGAGAAGAAGAACTAATTATTTGTACATTAATATTATTAACTTGTTCCCACCATTCTATATAGGATTGATAACCTTGAGGATGAGATGTAGAATTTTCCTGTAATTCAGTTGTCAAAAAACTCCAAGCCTCTGTATAGTTGTTTTCATTTAGCTTTGTATAGTAATTGTTGATAAATATTTCCGGTGATGGTCTATTAATATTATCTATATCTGCTACTGATGCAGGGGATAAATTTCTAGGTTTTCTTGTTAGTATGGTTTTAGATTTGGGAATTATAGCAACCTGGTTTGTTTCCACAGGTGTGGGAATAGGAGAAGATGATAAACTAGCAGTTTGTGTATTATTCTCCAATCGCAATACTAAATCAAAGGTTTTTGCCCCTTGAGGTGCAGCAACTTGAATAACATATTTACCGTTTTTAGATAACTCTCCACCTTTGAGAATTTCATTATCTGGACTAAATACCCAAAGACAAACATCCGCATCACATTAGCTAGAGGATTTTCTATGGTTTGACAACCGATAAGTGATAGACAGGTAGAGTAAATAATTAACTTTTTCAACATATTAAATCATCTCAGGTTTCCTAAACAAGAATTAATTTTCATCATGGTTCAGATTTATCATTAATTAACCATGTATTATTACTTTGATTCCATATTAAATAAATACGACTGCGAGAATCTTGAACAGTTCTCCCATCATTCATATAATACCATAACTCCGCATCTAAAGTAACATTATTACCATTATCATTGACAGTTTTAACATCACCAATCTTTATTTCTTTAACACTATCCCACCATTGTTGATATTCTGCATAAGTACCAGAATATTTATTTTTAAACTGATTTGATAGTTGATTCCGTGTTTGACTATATTCACGGTTGTTTAGAGATAAATAATGATTTCTAATAAAATCAGCCGCATCTTTTCTGGGGGAATTTTCTATATTAGTTTGACTGGTTTCTAAAGGTATTGGTTGTGCTGATGATAACGATTGGTCTGCATCGTTTTGTAATTCCAATCCTAAATCAAAGGTAGTAGAACCGCCCATAGCGGCAAGTTGAACCGTATACTTACCATCAAGAGGTAAAATAGGACTATTAATTAATTGATTGTCTGGGGTATAAATCCAAATACAAACATCTTGATTAGTTTTATAAACCAGTTTGTCACCTGATTTAGCTGTAAAAGTATAACCAAGTGATTTATTATTAGTCACCATACCTGTTTCCTTCATAGCTTGAGAACCCAGAGAAATAGGTTTAACATTGTTGGTTTCTAAAACTGCTGTTGGTTGAGTAGGACATTGGGAAGTAATTACTTGATTTACTGGCTGATTTTGAGAACAAGCAGTGAGAAAATAAAGACTCAAAGAAAATAAAAATATTCGCCCAGGTTTTCCAAATATCCTCATAGAATTAGTCCCTTTGTGCTTCTGCTTTTAGATATTTTCCCCAGTAGTGAAAAGGGACTATTCCAAAAATTATGACTATACATAACACTGATATTACCATGATTAGACGTACTCCCAAAGGCAGCGATCGCCCAAATACAGGCATAATATATTCTATGGTTTGCGACTCCTTGGCTTTACCATCTTGAGAACTCACTTTCACCTGAACTTTGTGCTTAGAACCCCTTTCTGCATTAGGTTGAGTAAAGGTAATTTCATACTCTCCTAACAACGCATTCAGAAATAATTGTAAATTCTCCGCTATCCTTTCCGCATTACCAGAAAACTCCGCAATTCCCCCTGTTAATTTGGCAATTTTCGCTAGTCTTTGTTGGTCTACAAATTCTGCTTCGGGTACTTTACGTTTATTCAAATCAGCACGAGTAGCAGGTCTGCCTAATTTATATTTTACACCTAATTCCTGTGGTGTCAACCCATAACCTAAAGTATGTACTGTAATATTTTCCTTGCGCTGGAGTAACTTAGTTAAAGCTGCAAAATCGGTCGCTTCATTAAGTGCGTTGTGATATCCGTCGGACAGGAGAATTATTGATAGTCTAGGTTGTGGCTGGGAAGAATTTTCTGGTAAGTAAAACCGGGAGTCCTTAGTATTCGCTAAAAACTCGACTGCTGTGGTTAAAGGTTCATATAAATCTGTAGACGCACAGGGACTCAAACTTGATAAATAATCTAGATTATTTTGCAGTTTAAAATCATTCGCCGCTAGAAACTTATCCAGAGTTTCCTTATTTACAGGCGATTCGGGACACTTACTACCAGCTTTTCCAAAAGGAACTATAGAAATTTGGGTATTTCCACCCCGTTCACCAGAAATTTTCGTAAATTGACGAATCGCATTAATAGCACCTGCTATTTTTTTAGTTCCTCCACTATCTACTTGATTCATACTGCCACTAAAATCTAGTAAAACTATAATCCAAGCTGGAGGAGGTACAGTTTCTTCTGGACTTTTCCAATCTTTAGGTTTAAACTTAACCTCCTTTTTATCAACGGTCAATTTAAAATTAGTATCTTCTAAACCCATTAAGGGTCTATCTTCTTGATTGTTGACCTTAATTCTAATTGTTACTTTCTCATCTTTGAATGTGGGACTACCAATAACTTCTGTCTTTTTTACCTGGGCTAAACTGGGATAAGCTAGAGTCAGAAGCAACAATAAAGATAGACTAAGCCTGGGGGTCCAAAAAGCGGTTGTAGTAGACAAAGCGATAATATTTTTCTTCATTGATGTCATCTGCATTAATGGTGTAAAAAGTCAATACATAATTATGCTTCAAAGGGATAATCTTCCGTGATTTTATACGGACACTATTTATTTCTATGGTATGAAAGAACTGTTTATCAGGAATGAGAAGGGTTGTCCGGTTCTGTAATTGAATATCAGCAACATGGGGAGGTAGACCAGGAATAGAAATAGTATTGTCAACTCTAGAACCGATGGTAATTGTCTGATTTCCGGGTAATGAGATAGATAAACCTTCTTCTATTTCATCCTCATTCAGACTATCATGTAGTGTGACAAAGGAAAGCACCGATTTATTAATGTAGGGATAAGATTGGTTAAGGGTGGGTGAGTCTGTTAGGGAGTCTGTGGATAGTTCCGAGTCTTGAACATGATCTTTAATTTCTGGGTTAATGTCTGGTTTGATTTCTGGTTTAATTTCCCTATACTCAAAACCACTACCAGCCCGCAAAGCCGCGAGATAACTGGGAGAATTAGTGAGACTAAAAACGCCACCTAGTAATAAACCTAAAATAGAAAAACCAATAGGATCTTCTATACCTTTAAATTCTGCCGGCATTGTTCCCAACATTAAGCGAATGATTTCAAATATAATTGCTGCTGCAAAACTCGCCCCACTTGCAGCAATGATGCTGGTTTTTAATCTTTGTTGAAAGCGCTTTTTACTCCCCGCTTCCATACTATACCAACGCCAACTTAAACCTTCTGCAATACCCACAGAACTACCAATTAATAACCATCCTAATGTTCTCACAATGGGAGTAGGTACACGAATAATTGGTAAAAACAGGATTTGGGACATAATACCAGCAATTAACCCAGAAAGTATCCCTAATCCCAAGGCTATTAATAGGGGCTTTTGTGCCGTTTGAAAACTGCGTTTTGGTCTGGTGGGGTTGCTGATAAATATTTCATTCATCACCATACCAAAAGCTAAGGAAACTGCTATACAGGGAAATAAAGTAATTTCGGGAAACTGTTTAAATAACCCCAAGTCTGTGAGGAAAAATTGACCTATATTCCAGCCTATTAAGGCTGATGTGATGCCGGCTAGTATGTAAAGGTAGATTCTCATATTTGGTGTATATTTTGATTGCTTAAATATTAATTTTTAGGGATAAGGGTGTAAATTGAGTTTTTTATTGCGACAACCAACGATTAGCTCCATCTTTGTAATTATACTAATTGCTATGGAATAATCGTTAGTTAATGATTTAAAAAGTAATTATACCGTAGGTTGGGTTGAGGAACGAAACCCAACATTATCAAGGATTTTGTTGGGTTTCGCTGTCGCTCAACCCAACCTACATTTCCTTAACTCTTATCACCTCACCTGAATCCTTACGTTTTTGCAATTTATCATTTTTCAATGCAGTATTTATATTTTACAACAATTCAGTAATTTTTAGAAACTATTTAACCTTGAGTCAATCACGAACAAATCAGTCAATTGGACAGGGAATCAATTCCCTGTCTAATAGCTCAAGTCGGTTAAAACCGACTAATTTTTGGGATTTGCTGGCTCTATTTTATCGGGTTGTGGTTATGGGTTGGGGGATTTATTTTCTGGTGTTTTCGGGGTTGAAGGAGATTTTTTACCAAATATTATAAATCAATTTTCACTTCCTCCCTTTAAATTCCCAGTCGGTTTTAACCGACTTGAGCTTTGAGACGGGGAATTGATTCCCCGGCTTTGTTCTGATTTCATGGCTCTTAAAATATCTCCTTTCAATTTTTTGTAAAGCTCAGAATCTTTTTCATTAACACCATTACGAGTATCATTGTCTTCTCCAGATTTCGATAAACATACCCAGAATATTCGCTGGTTACATTCATCGCTTTTATTCCCATTATCTGCAATAATTTTTTGATATGTTACATTCTTTTTAATTTGATAATTATAAATTGCTGTCATCCATTTCTTTTGAATCTCTAAATCTGTCGGTTCTTCACCAGATTTTAAATCCTCATATTTAAGTTCTGTACTTCCTGTTAAACTTCTTAACTTTTGTACGACCTTTGTTCGCATATCTTCTTCTGTTGTATTTACTCCTGTTGTTCTTGATGTTTGTTGATTGTTGTTTTTAACGCTGTTAGATGTTTGAACTTGGTTTGTTTTTTCACTAACAATATCATCCACAACCGCTGGAACTAATTGCTTGATTTTACTAAAACTATAACCTGGCTCTAAAACTATAACCGGACAGTTTTTACCATCTTTGAAAGTCTTGCTACACAAAGATTTTTCAATTTCAGTTTCACTAGTATGAGATTCCCAATTTTTTGCACCGATAAACCAACCACTGACTAAGATGAATAGTGAAAGAGGAATAACAAATTGAATTGGCACAATATACTCCTGGGTGATAAAATCAAGGACATGATCAATTAAATTCTTTTTTGGTTCAATCTCTACACCAAAAATAACAGGTGAGCGACGATGTTGTTGATTAGCTACTTCATAATATAAATTTTTGGCAACTATTCCATCACTCACTTGATAAAAATACGCAGCTAAATCATATTGTCTCAAATTTTCAAATAATTCAGCAAAAGGTTGATATTCTTCAATTTTATAGTATCCTTGTTGAATACCTTGCCAATTATTTATTAAATTTGCCCAAATTTGCTTTTGGTATTTGAAATTATCTTGCCATAAATCCTTTTTAATTGGTGGTTGAACATGATGGAATTGTGAATCATTTTGAGATGCAAAAGAGGAACTGCTAGTTAATACTGAATTAGGATCAGTATAAGAACTGCTTTTGTATAAAGTCCTGGGGCTAGAAAAATAATTACAAATTAATTGTAAATCATCCCGAATATCAGCAATAAACTCTTTCTGAGCATAAACCCAAGCACTACCATCTATCATTAATAACCAACAAAGACTATCTACGGATATTTTCTTATTTAATAAATTTAATAGTAGATATCTAATTCCTTTTGTTAGTTGTTCTTTAGGGAATAAAGGCCGAATAGCTTTTTGAAAATCTAAAGACACAGTTTGATTTTCATCAGGTTTTTTACCAGCTTGAACATTCAACCATGCCAAAAACTGCGGTAAACTCTCTGGAATTACCATTGCTCTCAACGTTATTAGTCGTACCATTTGGGAGCTATAAATCTTTTGCTTAATGGCTTTATCCGCACCTTGAGCATTAAATAAACTCTCCCAATAATCAGCGGTGACATCCTTAGTTTCTAAACCTTTAACAATTTCTTCTACTGCTTCCGGTTTGACAGTGGAACTATTCATTAAACTGCGAATAGCAGATTTTAACGCCGCTTCATCAATATTTATTGCTAAAACAACCTGAGCAGCATTAGCAATGGCTCGTTTTAATCCATCATAGGCTCTTTGTGATGCTGGTTGAATTACTTGAAACCGTTCTGGTTTTTCCAATGCTTCTACATTAAAAGCCCACGCAACAGGTAAAACTTTTTTAGACTTGTTAAATTTTATGATTGCTAAGGCGTTAAGAGTAAATAAATCACTTTGATTTTCTGCTGGTAATACTATTGCTTGATCTTGTTCAAACGGTAAAGATTCATCCTCCTTTGTCAGGTGAGGTTGACCAGATTCTCCCATAAATAAAAAAGGACTACCTTCAAAATCTAAGGGGTTAAATGTTGGTTTTTGGTCTTGTTCCCACCAAGTTAATATAAACCGTAAATTATTATCTCCCTGACACAAAAAATAACGATAAAAAGCCGCACTGCGTCCCACTTCATCCTGTCCTCGTGTGACAACAGCCATTACAGACCAAGCATCATTACCACTTCCTACTATCCGGCCAATAATTGCTGGGTTTTCCGTAGATGAACCTTCTGTTAAAGCAAATTCCTGATTAGCAATAGACCTTTCTACAACTTGAGGAATAGGGTTAATAGTAGCGTTCATGTATTGTCCTGTAAAACCCAGAGACACCCAACCATTAACCCTTTGTTGAAAGTGAATACCTGTACTAAATTCGTGAATTTCAATATTTGGTGAACTCATGTTTTTAACCTTTATCTAAGAGGATGTTTGGGAAATCATAAAGTTGATTGAAAGACCTCTCTCCAAACCTCTCTCCTGCAAGGAGAGAGGCTTTGAAATCCCCTTCCAGTTCCCTCTCCTTGTAGGCTATCGTGTACACACAAGTTAAATTACCCCCCTTAATCCCCCCGATGCTTTGGGGGGAAACCGGAAAAATTAGTTCCCTCCCCTTTGCAAGGGGAGGGTTAGGGTGGGGTAATTTGAGGAATAATGGTGATTCGATAACTTGTGTGTACACCGTAGCTCCTTGTAGGAGAGGGTTAGGGAGAGGTAGAAAACGGGGATCTCCTTTCATACATGATCTAATTCCTGATGACGTGAACCTGTACAAAGCCCATAAATGGGAGCAACCAAACCAAAAGGCCGCCAAAGTTTGGGATTTTTAATTACTGCTGTTACTCCCCCCCTAGTTTTAGTGAGTAAGTTAACATTTGGCTCTGGATATTTACTACCCAACATCCCAAAAGCCGAAGCTGTAAAAAATTCTATATCACCCCCTCCCATTTGTTGCCATGATTGTAATTTCCTGCAAACTTGGGGAAACCTTGCTGATGCTAAGAACGCTGGTTTATCTCGATTTACCCACAAATCAGATTGTTCACATTTATTCAATACTAAGGCAATGCGGCGCTTACTTCCACCCAGATCATTCCGGTCAAGTGCTAACAGCAATTTATCTAAACCATTGGCATATTCTAAATCTTTGCGCCGACTACTACCATCAACCAAAAACAGAATACCATTACACTGTAAACAGTCTTCTAAATAATCATCTAATTGGGTATTTTTACCGCGATGTAATAAATCATCGAAAAATTCACCAGAATAATCTTTAGAACTAACGTTTAAATTCAGTAATTTAGAACCTAATTTTTTTTCTTTCAGAGTAATTTGTAAAGTGCAATCATTGACATCTGATACAGTTAAAGCTAATGGAGTTCTTTCTAGTTCTAGCCCTTGTTCTAAGATATTTTGAGCCTGACTAAGTAACTTCTCTCCCCCTTCGTCCACTGCGGTTACAGCTTGAACTGGACTATCAGGATCAGCATTTGGCCATCGGGCTAAGGAAGCCATATATGTAGTTTTTCCAGAAGAGCGATCGCCTATAACTCGTAACACCCCACTACTTTGTAATGGGGGCTGATTTTTATTCTTAAATAAATTAAACATCTTCTTTCATCCTCTTACCCGTACTTAACCAATAGAGAGGTGAAATCATCCCATAGGGCGACCAGTTATCAGTTTCTCGTAACACAGAATATCTGCCTTCTTTTCCTAATTCTTCCTTACGATTGGGGCGCGGATCTTTATTTCTTAAAACCCCAAAAGTAGATATAGCATAAAACTGTAAATTTTTAGGAGGAATATTGTCTTTTAAAAATGACAGAGTTTCTGGGAAATGAATGGCAAATAAATCATTTTCAGGATCTAACCGACCAGGCCAGAGTTCCCCCCGTTCACATTTACTCATGGCTACAGCTAACCGTAAATCATGCAATCTTTCCTGTTTATCCATTAAATTTATAAACCTTTTAAAGACTCGTTTATAAAATTTATCTGTTCCTTGTCTCCACTCTGTTAATAAAACTAAACACCCTTGAGTATCTTTACTTAAACACTCATTCATAAATTCTTCATGTAATGGATCAGCAGAAACTGATTCCAACTCTTTAAAAACTTCTCCTGGATAGTCTCGCACAGCTAAGTTTATTTTCTCTAGCTTTCGCCATTTTTTCTGAATTTCAATAATGAATGAATAGACTTTTAAATCATCAATTGTTTTGACATGAAGACGAGTAGGTTCTAAAGATGCACCCTCTAAAATAATGTTTTCCGCCTTGTCTGCTAATTCTCTAGTTTCTTCATTCAACGCTTGAACTTTAAAATTTTTATTTTTCTGCTTTGTTTTTAATGGTTGATAAGCCAAAGCCGCTAAATAAGTAGTTTTGCCAGAAGCCTGTGGTCCGATTATATGAATGTTGCCCATGTTATACCCTTTTAATTATTTACAGCAAATTGTTATCAAACCTGGAACAAGAACCCCACCCGCAACCCCCTCCAGTATCAAAAGCTTATCCTTTTCTTCCCCCCGCTGCGGGGGGATTTAGGGGGGTGCGATGAGGGGGCTAAGATGTAGCTTATATGATTGGAAATCGCTGTAAAGAACAGAGAATGACGAATATAGCCCCGGCGATGGTTTCAATCCATGAAAAAATTTGTCTAACACAATTCAAACCTATTTCGCTAAAAAACTACCCAAATAAATCCAAGGTAATTCTAATAAACCTCGATGATGAATAGATGTAATAAAACACCGCACCGAGCCACCGGAAAGACCATTATTCAATTGTTCTAATTGGGAATAAATCGGACGAAAATATCTTTGTAAAACATAAGTATGCCGCTGCTGCCAGTTGAGGGAACTACCATAGGGCTTATAAGCTAGTTTACCACCTTCCTGGGATAAATCACAAAATAAATCAGCTTTATTGATACAAATAGCTAAATGTCTAACATTGGGACATTGGTGATGGAAAAATTTCACCCATCTGTCAAAGCGATTACACCATTGTTTTTGCGTGACAAACTGCTCCACATCTATACCTGGTTGTAAACTCATGCCCCGATGGGGTGGAAGAATAAGCAACACTCCCTCACTGTTGCGAATGAGAGGTAAAAATTGATTCCATTGTTCAGGACTATCCTTTTGCAAATTCCTGTCCCACACATCCCCCGCTGTATCAATCCAATCTACTACCATTTGCTTATTACCAGACGGTAGCCGCACCTCCATCTCTAAATACCGTTCGTAGGGCATTTGTCGAGGTGTCGCGTAGGGTTGTGAGTTTTCATCCAACAATTGCACTCTCAGATTGTCATAATCGAGATTGGCAACTTTAACATATTCACCATTGGGGTTGACTAACTCTAGTGCTAAGTGAGTCTTACCTGTTGCGCGATCGCCTATATATATTACTCCCACATTGATTATTTTTGTGACATTACGTATATCCAAACGTCATCATACAATAATTAAACCTAAAATAGGCTGTAAGTTTGTCATCAATGGTATAATTACTGTGGATTCTGTGTAATTTAAAAATTATGAAACTAATTTTAGCTGCGGCTACTGTTTTTACATTCACGTTAGGACTTTACACATTGCCAGTCTCATCTGCACCTGTAAAAAAACCTGCTAAAAACCCTGTGACAACGGCAAAAACACCAAACAACTTTCAACAATGGTGTGAGCAAAAAGCCAAGCTACCTCAACAGACGAGATACACGGTTGAAGTATTATTAAAAACTGCTGGTACGACAAACTGTACTCAAGCTCATCAAAAACTGATTAAGTTGACTACTCTTAACCTGTGGAAAAGTCAAATTAGTGATATCCAACCTTTATCAAGTTTGACTAATTTAACTTTTATCTCTTTATGGGAAAATAAAATTAGTGATATCAAACCTTTAGCAAATTTGACTAATTTAACTTCTCTTGACCTGGTTGGAAATCAAATTATTGATATCCAACCCTTATCAAAATTAACTAAGTTAACTACCCTGAATTTGTGGGAAAATCAAATCAGGGATATCCAACCCTTGACAAATTTGCATAATTTAACTTTTATCTCGTTGTGGAAAAATCAAATCAGGGATATCCAACCCTTGACAAATTTGCATAATTTAACTTTTATCTCCTTGTGGAAGAATCAAATCAGCGATATCAAACCTTTAGCAAATTTGCATAATTTAACTTTTCTCGACTTGAAAGAAAATCGAGTTAGTGACATTGAAAGTTTGTCAAATTTAACTAAATTGACTGCTGTTTATCTGGGAGAAAATCAAATCCAAAATATTCAATCTTTGTCAAATCTGACTAAATTAACTGCTGTTTACTTAGAAAAAAATCAAGTCCAAAATATTCAATCTTTATCCGCTTTGGAAAATTTACAGACTCTTAAAGTTCAGGATAACCCGCTTATTTCTAAACAATGTCCCATCCAACCAGAGTCTATTTGTCGTTTTAGTTTTTAGCAAATCACTAAGAGGTTGTTTGAAAAGTATTATATCAAACCCGTAATCTCCAAAAACCTAACCCCCCTACCCCCCTTCCCTGCAAGGGAATGGGGGTTTTAAAGCCTCTCCCCTTGCAGGGGAGAGGTTTGGAGAGGGGTCAGTCTATACATTCAAAACTTTTCAAACATCCTCTAAGGACTTATAAAATCATCTGCGTTTATTTGCATTTATCTGTGTTTAATTCTGATTATCACTAAAATCATGAAACTAAGTCTAGTAGCAACCACTATTTTTATCCTGACTTTAGGATTGTACACCCCAAAAGTCACCGCAGCACCTATAAAAACACCTAAGACCTTTAAAGAATGGTGTCAACAAAAAGCCAGTTTACCTCAAGAGACGAAACGAACGGTAGAAGCATTATTAAAAGTTGCCAAAACGCAAAATTGTAGTCAAGCTAATCAAGCGCTGACCAAATTGACTGAACTTGAGCTTTGGGGAAATCAAATCAGCAATATCAAACCTTTGTCTAATCTGACTAACTTAACTAAACTTGACCTTTCGGGAAATCAAATCAGCGATATTACACCTTTATCTAACCTGACTAAATTGACTTATCTTGGCCTTTCAGCAAATCAAATCAGCAATATCAAATCTTTGTCTAACCTGACTAACTTGACTACTCTCTACCTTTCGGAAAATCAAATCAGCAATATCAAACCTTTATCTAATCTCACTAATTTGACTTCTCTTTATCTTAATAAAAATCAAATCAGCAATATCAAACCCTTGTCTAACCTGACTAATTTGACTTCTCTTTACCTTGATAAAAATCAAATCAGCAATATCAAACCCTTGTCTAACCTGACTAAATTGACTTCTCTTGGCCTTTCAGAAAATCAAATCAGCGATATCAAACCTTTGTCCAATCTGACTAACTTAAATTCTCTTGACCTTCCGGTAAATAAAATCAGGGATATCAAACCTTTGTCTAATCTGACTAATTTGACTTTTCTTATCCTTTTGGGAAA